>JACREV010000215.1 GCA_016218095.1 Deltaproteobacteria bacterium
AACTTCGCAGGCTCCCCGCTCTCCTCGGCCTCTTTAATGACGCTTATCGCCTCGCACGAGGCCTCGATAGTCTTCTCAATGTCCTCGGGCGAATGGGAGTAGCTTATGAATACCGGGCCGCCGAAGAGGATGCCCCTCTTCACAGTCTCCTGGAGGAACAGGCTCTTCAATAAAAGGTCGTCCTCGCCCTTCGCATTCTTTACCGACAGCCCGGCCCTCGGGGGCTTGCCGGAAATCCTGAAGTTCACGCCAACGGAGGCGGCGAAGGTATTGACCTCCGTATGCAGGGCCTCGCCCATCGACCAGATGTGGTCGAGTACGGGCTTATTCAACAGCTCGGTTATCGTCGCCTTTGCCGCGGCAAGGCCGATGGTGTCGCCCGAGTAGGTCATGGAGAAGAAGACCTCGTCGAGCTCCTTCATGAACTCCCTCTTGCCTACGAGCGCGGAAATCGCGAACCCGTTCGCCATGCCCTTGCCGAAGCAGGATAGGTCCGGCGTGACGTTGTAGAACTTCTGGGCCCCGCCAATTGAGTACCGAAAGCCCGTGACTATCTCGTCGAGGACGAAGAGCGCGCCATTGGCGTGCGCGAGCTCCTTTACCCTCTGCAGGAAGTTTTTCCCCGTGGCGGGGTCTATCATTGGGTCTGTCCCCGGGACCTCCATGATGACGCAGGCTATTCTGCCGGGGTTCTCGGCAAAGACCTTCTCGAGCGTCTCTATCCTGTTGTAATCGAAGGGGTGCATGAACTCCTTGAAGACCTTCGGTATGCCCTTGTCCCTCGGGGTCGTGACCGCGTACCAGTCCTGGCACCCGTGGTAGCCCGAGTAGGCGATGTGGTCCCTGCCGGTTGCGGCCCTCGCCACCTTTATCGCGGCGCTTGTGACGTCCGCCCCGTTCTTCGCGAACCTGACCATCTCGGCGGACGGGATGATGGAGGTGAGTATCTCGGCGACCTCGACCTCGAGCGGGTGCATGAGCGTGAAGGTCGTACCCTCCCTCACCTGCCTTATTACGGCGTCGACGACCGGCTTGTAATCGTAGCCTAAAAGTATCGGGCCTAGCGCGAGCGGATAGTCGATGTAAGCGTTGCCGTCCGCGTCCCATACATGACAGCCGGAGCCGGATTTGAGGTACTTGGGCGTCACGCCCCTTACGAACTGGTCCGGCCCCTTGCTCAATGTCTGCGTCCCGGCGGGTATGAGCCTCTGTGCCTTTTCCCAGAGCTCTTCAGAAACCGGAAAGCCTTTTGTCAATACCTTCATCCATCCACCTCTTTCGTTGTTGTCGAATAATTAAACGGCCTTGTCGACGACCCTGTCTTCCTTAAGCGACTTGGCGTACCCCTCGTTCCGCATGGTCATTGAGTTTATCTCGAGGAGGCGGCTGTTCTTTTTGAGAAACGAGAGTATCTCGCCCATGTGGAAGACCTCCTCGCCCCTGTAAAGGGCCTCATATATCTCTGTCACGAGCCTTAAGTCCTTCTCGTCGTCGACCGTCCAGCGCAAGTAAGAGAGGTCCTCGGGGCTTTTTATCGCGCCGAGCCTGAAGAGGCCGGGGTTCTTCCAGATGTAAGGGGTCACGTGCTCCCTTTCGGAGGCGAGCCGGGCCTCAAAGTGCGCCTTCTTTAAAGCATCGAATGAGAAGACCTCGCAGTCGAGCCCGTCCGGGTAGGACGAATCGACTCCGACGTGATCGTATACGCCTTCCGAGAACTTCTCCACCGCCTTATCCACCAGATCGGGTTCGATAAGGGGGCAGTCTGCGGTTATCCTTACAATCGTCTTTGCCCCTGCCTTCGAGGCGGCGTCATAATATCTTTCGAGCACGTCCTCAAGGCTCCCCCTGTACGAAGGGGTGCCCGTAAGCGAGCACCACTCTTCGATCACGTCGTCGGAGGGGTGCGTAGTCGTAGCGACCATCACCTCGTCGAGGTGCTTCGCGGATCTGAGCCTGTTGACCACGTGCCAGAGGAGGGGCTTTCCGCATATCGGCTTCATCACCTTCGACGGGAGCCTCGTCGAGCTCATCCTCGCCTGGATTATCGCGACCACCGGCGCGATGTCTGTCTTTAACGGCATATGTCCTCGCTCCTTACGGGCATGTCCTTTGTGAGGTCCTTTGAAGCCACCTTTCCGACTATCTCGCATAAGCCTGACGGCGGAAGCCCGTAGGCGTGCCGGACGACCTTGAGCATCGACTTATCTATCACTGAGCCCTTCTCGATATCGACCCGCGCGTATATCGAGCGGCGCGCCCCGACCCTCTCTCCCATCTCCCGCTCTGAGGGCTGTTTCACCCCGTCCCCCAACGCCTCTTCGAGGTTCCTTATCTCCCGCACCATGGTCTTGAACTCCTCGACCTCCATCGCGTACGGGTGGTCCGGCCCCTTGAGGTTCTTATCCAGGGTTATGTGCTTTTCGATTATCGAGCCGCCAAGCGTTATGGCCGCGACCGGTATCGTGTGGCCGGGGGTGTGGTCGGAAAAGCCTACCGGACAGCCGAAGGTATCTTTGAGCGTCGCCATCGCGCGGATGTTCACGTCCTTGTAAGACGGCGGATAGAGCGAGGCGCAGTGGAGGAGCGCTATGTCGAAGTTGTCTTCGGATTCTATCACCTCTACGGCCCTTCTGACCTCTTCCAGGTACGACGCGCCCGTGGAAAGGATAACCGGCTTCCCGAAAGAGGCGACCGCCTTAAGAAGAGGCTCGTTCGTAAGCTCCCCCGAGGCTATCTTGTATGCCTCTACCCCTACCCTTTCAAGGAGCACGGCCCTCTCAATGTCGAACGGCGCGGAAAGAAACGTTATGCCTATCGACTTCGAGTATTCCATAAGTGAGAAGTGCCAGTCGTCCGGGACAGAGAGTCGCTCGATCACGGGGTATGCGGGGTGTTCGACCCATCTGCCGTTATCATCGGGCTTGAGCCTGTTAAGCAGCCCCTCTGCCGTGAACGACTGTATCTTTATCGCGTCGGCGCCGGCGTGCTTCGAGGCCCTGACGAGATCCTTCGCCTTCTCGATATCGCCGTCGTGGTTCGAGCCTATCTCGGCTATGATGTAGGCGGGGTTTCCCGCCCCTACCTTCCTCTTCCCGATGTTGATTACCGGCCTCATTTACCTGCTCCTCACCTTTATTTTGCACTCCTTGAGAGGGAGTCGGACCTTCTCGGAGGTCCTTGACGATTCGTGTATGGCGAGCGCGAGCTCAAGCGCCCTGTAACCGTCCCGGGGGGTGTTCCTGCTCGCTTCAACCCCGTTGACCGCGCCTACGAGGTTCCCGAGCGCCTCTATCCAGATGTTCCTCTCTTCGTAGGCCGGAAAAGGCTCCGCATAAAGCTCCTTGATCCCGGTATAGTAACGGCTCTCTTTCGGTATGTAATATTCAAGGACCCCGTTGTTGCCTATCCTTATCCTGCCGTTCGAGCCGATGACGTCGAACTCGAAGAAGAAGTACCCCTTTGCCTCCGCGTGGACCGTCGCGTACGTGCCGTTCCTGAATTTTATAAACGCCCTGCCGCCGGAGTCCTCAGGGGTGTCCCATTCGGCTGCGCCGGTCTTTTTTTCCGTCTCTCCCATCACCCACTCGGCTTCACCGAGGAACCACAACAGGATGTCGAAGGCGTGTGTCCCTGTATGCAGCAGGCTGCCGCTAAAGTGGCATACGATAGATTGCAATGTCCCTATGCCGCCGTTCTCTATTATCTCCTTGGCCTTCCCGTACTCGCCGCTCCAGCGCCTCAGGTGCGAGACGATTACCGCGACACCTTTTGACTCTGCCGCCTCTGCCATCTCCCGGGCCTCGTCAAGAGAAGTGGCGAGCGCCTTTTCGCACCAGATGCCCTTTACGCCCGCCTCTATCGCGTCCAGCGCCATCCTATGCCTGTCTGTCGCCCAGGCGCATATGCTGACGACGTCCGGTCCCTCTTCCTGAAGCATCGTTTTGTAATCGTTGTATAGCCCCTTTACACCGTATCTCGCGCCGAAGGCTTCGAGCCTTTCGTTGTCCGTATCGGAGGCGGCCGTCACTTCGACGACCCCCGCGTCAAACGCCCTGTACGCCCCCATGTGCGTGCAGGGCTTTGTATCGAGCGGGTCGTCCTCGAGCATCCACGCGACCCTGCCGCAGCCTATTATCGCGGCCTTGAGGCATTTGAAGCTCAAGCGGCGTCGCCCTTCAAGAGCCTTTCGATTATCCCCTCCTGCTTCCCGACCGGGGCCTTCGTCTCACCCTTCTCGACGAGGTTGCCTGAGCAATCCGGGCATATGAGCCTGTTCCCGTTCCGCGAGACGTAGTGGACGCCCCACCCGGCGAACTCGTGACTGCACCTTTTGCAGACATATATCGGCATCATCTCTGGGACCTCCTTTCCGGATGTTAAGACTTTTTAAACGGCCGCGCGCGGCCTTGAAACCGGCCTCGCGGCTGACGCGCACGCGATAGTCGAGACCAACCCCTCCACGACCGCCCCCGCCTCCTCGTCCGTCAGCCCCGGGTATATCGGGAGGCTCACCTCTTCGGCGTACATGGCCTCTGCGTTAGGGAAGTCGCCGGGCCCGTACCCGAATGCCCTCCTGTAATACGGCTGGAGGTGGACCGGGATGTAATGTACCTGCGGGTGTATGCCTATGGACTTCATCATCGAGAACCAGTCGGATTTTGAGGCCCCGAGCTCCTCAAAAGGTATTCTGACCGGGTATAAGTGCCAGGCGCTCGACTTCCCCTCAAGAGCGAGTTGCGTCTTAACGAACGGGTACTTGGATAACATCACGGAATAGAGAGCGGCTATCTCGGTCCTCCGCGAGACGAACCTTTCGAGCTTCTTTATCTGGCTTATGCCGAGAGCGGCGTTCACATCCGGGAGCCTGTAGTTGAACCCCGGCTCCTGCATCTCGTAGTACCAGGGGCCGTCGCTCGGCAGCTCGAATTCCCCTGACTCCTTCGTGACCCCGTGGCTCCGAAGCCTCTTTAGCCTCTCGTAGAGTCTTTTGTCGTTGGTGGTGACGGCGCCGCCCTCGCAGGTGGTGATGGCCTTCACCGGATGGAAGCTGAAGACGGTCATGTCGGAGTGCGAGCAGGAGCCGACCTTGTGGACGTTCCCATTGGAATCCCTCCACGACGCGCCGAGGGCGTGGCAGGCGTCCTCGATGACCGCCGCGCCGTGCCTCTTCGCTATGGCGAAGACCGCCTCCATCTCCGCGGGAAGCCCCGCGAAGTGGACCGGGACTACCGCCTTTACGGGCGAGTTGTACTTTATCTTCTTTTCGACCTCAGCCGGGTCGATGTTGAACGTATTCGGGTCGATGTCGGCGAATACCGGGGATGCCCCGGCGTACAAAGAGGCGTTGGCGGATGCGAGGAAAGTGATGGGAGAGGTTATGACCTTGTCCCCTTTGCCGATACCTGCCGCGATGTGCGCGATATGCAGCGCCGCGGTGCCGCTCGAGCACGCGACCGCAAATCTCGCGCCGGTATAGGCCTTTATGAGCTCCTCGAACTCCGATACGAGGGGCCCCTGGGTGAGAAAGTCGGACCTCAGGGCCGCCGCAACGGCCTTTACGTCGTCTTCCTCAATTGTTTGCCGCCCGTAGGATATCGCTCTCCTCGGCATCGCAGAACTCCTTTATGATGTTCTTTATCTGAAGGATGTTGAGCACTTCTTTGTTGTTGTCGCTCGAATAGCTGAACCCCTCGGCGACCGGCTTTCCGCCGTTCTTCCTCTCCTCGCCCCACCAGCTGAACTGGGGCTGGATGACGTAGTGGGTCTCGTACTCGAGAGTGTGCCTGCCGTCGTCCTCGGATATAAGGGTTTCGTGGAGCTTCTCGCCCGGCCTTATGCCTACGACCTTCGTCGCGCACTCAGGGGCTATGGCTCTCGCGACGTCCATCATCCCGGCGCTCGGGATCTTCGGGACGAAGATCTCTCCGCCCTTCATCTTATCAAGCGAGGAGAGGACGAGGTCCGCTCCCTGGTCGAGCGTTATCCAGAACCTCGTCATGCGGGGGTCTGTTATGGGAAGGACCCCCGTATCCCTCATCTTCAGGAAAAACGGGATCACAGAGCCGCGGCTGCCGACGACGTTCCCGTATCTGACGACCGAGAACCTCGTGGGCTTGCCTCCGGCGTATGAGTTGCCGGCTATGAAGAGCTTGTCCGAGCAGAGTTTCGTCGCGCCGTAGAGGTTTATGGGGTTCGCGGCCTTGTCGGTGCTTAAGGCTACGACCCTTTTAACGCCCTTGTCCACCGCGACGTCTATGACGTTCTGGGCGCCGAGGATGTTGGTCTTTATCGCCTCGAACGGGTTGTACTCGGCGGCGGGGACCTGCTTTAGCGCCGCGGCGTGTATGATGAAATCCACGCCGTCGAAGGCCCTGTAGAGCCTCTCCTTGTCTCTCACGTCGCCTATGAAGAACCGTAGGCTCGGGTCGTCGAAGGACTGGGCCATCTCGGATTGCTTGAGCTCGTCCCTGCTCAAGATGATGAGGCGTTTCGGGCGGTACTGGGAGAGTATCTTTCTCGTGAGTTTTTTGCCGAGTGACCCCGTGCCGCCGGTGATGAGTACTGTCCTTCCGTTCAGGTCCATGATGGGCTCCTGCTGATTTTGAGTTAGTTCAATGCAACATATGTGCCACTAACCCTTATATCGGGAAGACCGGCGATTTACTTAAATTTTACTCTCGTGTGTGGGGTCAAAGAGGGTGTGTTGTCAATAATATGACAAGGAAGTTTCTATAGGTGTGACAGGAAACCGGCTGGAAATTTTTGCCGCCCGCCTCAAAATGCCAAAGGCCGCCCCCTGAAAGGGGGCGGCCCGAAAGGCGCTGAAAGACCTGAAGCCTATGAAGGCTTCAAATAAGCTCCAGATGCGAGGCCCCGGTTGAAATAGGGGAGCGAGGAGAGAGGCGTACTCTTTTTGTACGCCGGAGTTCCGCGCTTTGAGGCCAACAAAGCAGATGGACTTTTTGAGCAGCCTTAGATGTTTATCGCGAAGTGCGACGGATAATCATCCCTGTCTATTATGCACTGGATCGCGCTCATGTTCTCGGAGTTGAAGAGGACCGGGCCCTTGAGGTTCAGCGTCACCCTTCCGTTGGCGAAGCAGACCATGACGAGGGATACGAGGTTCGTCATCTCCTTGACTTTAAGCGTCTCGACGTCGGTCTTCCTCAGTGGGACCGAGTAGTCGGGCTTGTAGACGTTCGGGTTGGTGAGGAGGAAAGCCACGAGCGGGTCCTCGACCGACTGGAGCCACTTGAAGAGCCCCTCCGAGTCGTGGTCTAAGAGGATGAACCTTTTGAGGTTCTTGAACCCCGGTATCCCCTGCGCGAAGGTTATGACCTTGTCCTCCGTGATGGAGAGCGTCCCGAACCTGTGCGTCTCGAATGCAATCTCCTGGTGCGATTCCGCTACATTCATTTCTTTTTTAACCTCTTTAGGGTGTCTGAGACGTCGGCCGGTAGAGCGGAGGCGCGTACGTTCTCCTCCTGGATCCTCAAGAATATCTCCTCCCTGTGCACGCTAAGGGCGGCAGGGGCCTCTATCCCGAGCTTTACATGGTTTTCCTTCACCTCGACGACCACTACCTTTATGTCGTTGCCTATCCGGATCGCCTCTCCAGACTTCCTTGTCAATACAAGCATATCGCCCTCCCTGGCATTGTTTTTGGGATAATACACACATATTATCCCGCTTCTTTTTACATATCAACGCATCCGTGAGACGCTCGCCTCATGTCCCCTATAAGTAGTCGAAGATGTTGACGCTTATGACCTTGCCGGCGGAGGACATCGCCGCTTCCAGCGCGGTCTGGCCGAGCGTGAGCTCGGATATCACCTTCGCGATGTCCGCGTCCTCGAGGGTGGCTATCGTGGTCTCGATGTCGAGCTTGGCGCTCGAGAGGTCGTCCTTTGCCGACGTTATCCTCGTGATCCTGCCGCCGATGTCGGAGACCGAGTTCGAGACCTGCTGGAGAGCGCTCTCGAGGTTTGCCCCGGCGGCCTGTATGCCCGCCGAATCGTTGTTGTTAAGGGCGGTAGCGAGGTCCGAGACGGTCTGGAATATGTCGACGCCGCCGCCTGTGCCCTTGAATACCTCCCCGCCGTTTACGCCTACGGCGATGTAGCCGGACGAATTTATCCTTATCTGGTATGAATTGGCGTCGCCCGAGTAGGCGCCTGACTGGTCGAAGGGCGAGGTCCCGGTCTCATAGCCCGCGAAGATGTACTTGTTGTCGTAATTGGTATTTGCGACGGTCAGGAGCTGCTGGTAGAGCTGGTTCACGGTAACCGCGGTATTCGCCCTCGATGTCGCGTCGGAGGTGCCGGTGGCCGCCGTGGTCGCGAGCTCCTGGAGCGTCATTATGACGTCCTTGACGCTTGAGAGCGAGTCCTCTGACGTGTTCAGGTAATCGAGCGCGGAATCCATGTTCCTCTCGTACTGCTCGAACCCGTTGAGTATCGACCTTGACGTGAGTATCTTGTCCGCCTTCACCGGGTCGTCCGAGGGGGCGTTTATCGCCTTTCCGGTCGAGAGCTGTTTGGAGAGCTTGTAGAGCGACTCCTGCCGCCTCATTATGTCGTTGATGTATGTGTTATAGGTGATGTTCTGGGTCACTCTCATAATGCGCCCTACCTTATGTTGAGGAGCGTCTCAAGCATCCTGTCGGCGGTGGACATCACCTTTGCCGCGGCCTCGTACGCCCTCTGGAGTTTTATGAGGTTGATGGCCTCTTCCTCAATCGATACCCCGGATATCGATTCCCTCGCGGATTTCAGCTCATCCAGGAGCTTTACCTGCCCCTCGTAGCTTCCAGAGGTCTCGCTGGAGACGAACCCCACGTCGCTCACGATCCTGTTGTAATAGTCGTTGAACGTCGCGCCCTCCACGAGCGCCGCGCTTTTAAGGTCCGCGAGCGCCATCGCGTTCACGTTGTCCCCGGGCACGCCCGCAAGGGTCGAGGACGCGGCTACCGCGTTCGGGTCAGTGACCGCCACAGAGATATACTCCGCGGCGTTCTTCTTGACGCTCACCTCGAACTTGTCCCCCGCGGCCGGAGAGCCGGGGTTGTCCGAGATGGTAAAGCTCAAGCCGTCGAATGTTATCGCCGAGCCGGACGTGTACGCGCCCTGCGTGACCACGGCGCCGGTGTCGCTGTTGACGATGGTGTAGTTCGAGGCGCTTGAGAACCTCACCTCGTAGTCGTTAAGCGTCAACTGGCTGTAATCGGTGACCGCTCCGTTGGCGACTACCGCGTCTCCGGCGTTCGAGCTCGACGCGTGGGTGTAGACGGTCGGCGCCGTGAAGAAGTCCGTCCCGGTCGACCCGTCGAGCCCGTAGCCCTGGGAGTGCTGTATGTTGACCTCTTTTATGAGGCTTGCGGCAAGGAGGTTGAGCTTGTCCTGGACCTCGTCGTATATGGCGGCCCCTTCGAGGTGCCCCTTCAACGCCCCGCCGGTTATCCTGTCGTTAAGGACCGTCCCCCTGCTGACGATATCGTAGACCGGGGACTCGGGGTTTATCTCAAGCTCCAGCGGGGCCGCTGTTATGCCGGTCACGAGGAAGAACCCGCCGATGTAGACGTCCGTCTGCCCGGTCTCGGATTCGATGGTGGAAATGTCCACCATGGCGGAGAGGTCCTCAAGGAGCAGGTCCCTCTTGTCGCGAAGGTCGTTCGCCTTCATGCCGCCGACCTCGAGGTTCGATATCTGGTGGTTGAGTTCCGCGACCTGTTCGGCTATCGAGTTTACTTCCTTTACGACCGACTCTATCTCTTTATTGAGGCTCGACAAGTTCTGCCTTATCGTCGCGTCTATCGTGTTGAACGCGTCGGTAAGGAGAGACGCGCTGGACAAAAGCGACGAGCGCTCCGGGTACGAAGACGGGTTGTTGACTATCTCCTGGAACGAGTTGAAGAAGTCGTCTATCCTTGAGCTCAAGCCCGCGCCGTCGAGGTCGTTTACGAGGGCCTCGATGGCGCTCAAGTGCTCGCCCTTGGTCTCGTATCTGGCAAGTGTCGAGGACGCCGTCCTTATCTGCACGCCCTGGAACCTGTCGTAGACGCGTTCTATGGAATTTATCGTGACGCCGGTGCCGAAATAAAGGCCGCCGTACTGGACGGAGTTCATGGGCTCCAGCACGGCCTTCTGCCTCGTGTACCCCTCGGTGTTGGCGTTCGCGATGTTATGAGAGGTTACGTTTATCGCCTTCTGGTTGGCGAGAAGCGCCGTTTTCGCTACGTCGAGGACTGAGTTCAGTGAGGCCATATTCGTTCAAGCCCCTTCGCTTAAGTGCGCGCCCTTGACGGTTGCGAAGCCGTCGAACGCCCCGCTCTGCCTGTAGACGCCCGTCTGGAGGAAGTTGCCGAGGAAACCGAGCGTCTTGTTGATGTTATCCAGAGACCCCTTCACGACGAGGCCGTTCAAATGGTTCAGTTCCTTGATGGACTCCACAAGAGAAATTATAATATTCCTTTTTGATTCGAGCGCCGCTCTCGACGCGCCCGAGCGCTCTATGACGTCCGAGAGCGGGAACTCGCCCTTCGGCCCGGGTTTCAACCCGAGCTTCTCGGATGCGTCCCTCACGAGCTTCAACCGCTCGACACCCGAGAGCTCTATCCTTTTAAGGATGTGCTCCTTCCTGCCGACGGTCTCGTACAGGGCCCGAAAGTCCCTTGAGACGAGGTTCTCCGTCTCGGCCTGGAGGACCGAGATGAGCTCCTTGTACAGGGACTCTTCCTTCGTAAGATGCAGCTCTATGGCGTTTGATTCCATGCTATTTTTTTACCGGTATGGCGTTTACGATGGCCCTTTCGATCATCTTCTCGGCGACCTTTTCGGAATCGACCTCGTAGCTCCCGCTCTCTATGTCGGTCTTGAGCTTCACGACCATCTCGCCCCTGACTTCCGGCACGTTCTCCAGAAGCCCCTTGGCCTTGTTCATGTCCTTTGCCCTGGACGAGATGTCTACGCTGTCTCCTGCCTTGGGTTTGGCGCCGCCTTCGGGCCCCTTTACCTGTCCACCGGTCTC
>JACREV010000219.1 GCA_016218095.1 Deltaproteobacteria bacterium
CACGAGGAGAAGGACGCGATAGAGGACCTCTACGAGCCTTACCTTATACAGGAAGGCTACATAAACAGGACACCGAGGGGGCGGGTCGCCACACCGATCGCCTACGCCCATGTGGGAAGGCCTTATAAAGAGGCCGGAAAGAACGGACACGAGACTCTTTTTTAGCCTTTCATTGAGTCCCTAACATAGAGGCCCTTTTATGGAAAACGCGGTCAGGGGCTCTTCCGTTGCCCCGCCAAAGCGCATCCTCGTACACATCTGTTGCGGGCCGTGCTCTGTAGCGCCGCTTAAATATTTTCTAAATGGCAGCGCCGAGATATGCGGCTTTTTCCATAACCCCAATATACATCCGAGAAAAGAATTCCTCGCGCGCCTCGATGCGGCAAAGACCCTTGCGCGACTCCTTTCATTGAATGTCATTTTTGATGAGGAGTACAGGCCGCTCCCTTTCATAAAAGGACAGAAGGCCTCTTCCGGGAATGCGAATATCAAGCACCCGCCAAAGGCATCAAGGTGCTTATACTGTTACGCGTCGAGGCTTGAAGAGACGGCGAAGGCGGCGGTAGCAAACGGCTTCGACGCATTCTCGTCGTCTCTCTTATATAGCACCTCGCAGAGGCACGACGAGATAGCCTCGCTCGGGGTTGACCTCTCCAGGAAATACGGCATAATCTTCTATTACAAGGATTTCAGGGCCTTCTGGCAGGCGGGGTTGGATGAATCCAAGGCGCTCGGCCTCTACCGGCAGAAGTACTGCGGTTGCGTATACAGCAGGATAGAGCGATACGCCGATGCCAGGCCCAGGAAGGGCGCGAGTGAAGGCGCGTAACATATTGGTAGAGACGGTAAGGTGCGCCTCCGTATCTGACGAGTCCGTTGAGATAGTCGAGCGCAAGGGCACGGGCCACCCCGACTATATCTGCGACGCGGTGATGGACAGGATTTCCGTCGCCTTAAGCCGCGAGTACACGAGGCTCTTCGGAGAGGTCCTACATCACAACATCGACAAGGGGTTGTTGGTCGCCGGTGAGGTCGAAAAGCGTTTCGGGGGCGGGAGGGTTATAAAGCCGATGGAGTTCATAATAGGCGACCGGGCGACCTTTGCCGTAGGGAAAGAAAAGGTCCCGGTCGCGGCCATCGCCAGGGAGGCGGTCTTTGCGTGGTTCAAGGAGTCGCTCCCCGGGGTGGATATAAAAAAAGACCTCAAAGTCAGGGTCGTCTTAAAGCCCGGCTCAGAGGAGCTCAAGGACATATTCTCGAGGAAGGGGAGGGTGAAGGGCGCTAACGACACCTCGGCCTCGGTCGGCTACGCCCCCTTTACCCCGACGGAACGCGCGGTCTACGAGACGGAGCGTTTTATAAACTCCCCCGCGTTCAAGCAACGGTTCCCTGAGTCCGGAGAGGATGTGAAGGTAATGGGCATACGGAGGGGGACGGCGCTCGACCTCACCATCGCCTGCCCTTTGAGGGCGCGGCTTGTAAGGAGCGAATCAGATTATTTTAAAAAGAAATCGGCTCTCCACGGGGCCGTGAGGGAGTTCCTGTCGGACGCCCCTTTTTCATCCGTTAATGTGAACCTCAATACCCTCGATATCAAGGGCAAGGGTACGGGAGGGGTATATCTGACGCTCCTCGGCACATCCGCCGAGGACGCGGACTCCGGGCAGGTGGGCAGGGGCAACCGCGTAAACGGCGTAATATCGCTTAACAGGCCCATGGGCACCGAGGCCGCGGCAGGGAAGAACCCGGTATCCCACGTGGGCAAGATCTACACGGTCCTCGCGCACCAGATGGCGAACGAGCTCTACGAGAGGCTCAAGGGCGTAAAAGAGGTCTATGTCTGGCTCTTGAGCCAGATAGGCTCTCCGATCGATCGGCCCAAGCAGGTATATGTGCGGATAGTTCCGGGCAGGGGGCTGGATAACAAAACCGTAAACATGCATGCGGCTCGGATACTCGAGGAGCTCCTCTCCGGCATAGGCGCGCTGACGCTCGAGCTGTCAAGGGGCGAGCACCCGGTCTGCTAGGCGCAGGGCTTAAGTGAAACACCGACTGAACATTAGCGAGGAGGTATTTTCTTGGCGAAGAAAAAGAACGAAGGCTTGAGCGCGAGGCAAATCAAGCTCAAGGAGAACCTCCTCGAGAGGAAACGGAAGATGTGGAACGAGCTCCGCGAGGAGTTTTTCGGAAAACTCGGGAGGGAGTACAATTCACAGTTCGATACCTCCAACGACCTCGAAGACCTCTCCATCCTTGATGCGCTGGAGGATACCGGGCTCGCCGTGGCGGATATAAAGAAAAAACAGCTCGAAGAGCTCGACGAGTCTCTCCGCAAGATCGACGAAGGCACCTACGGCGTATGCTCCAATTGCGGTACGGAGATAGACGACGGCAGACTCAAGGTAGAGCCCTTTGCCGAGCTTTGCGTCGCGTGCAAGAAGGAGAGCGAGCAAGGCGCGAAGAAGCCGACGCTTTAACGTTTTCAAGGTGATTGCTTTTCACGCACATCCGGACTCTCGCCGGTACAGGCGCGGTTTTTAATCGGGCCGCGCCTGTGCCTCTGTTCCCTTAAAAATTTCCAAATAATCCCCCGCCCGTGTTATAATTCTGTTTATTCTACACACTTCGGAATCCGATTCTTATGAGGACCCGTCCGGGATACATAAGTCTCTACGAGACAGGCGAGCTCTTCGGAAGGATAGCGGCCCTGAACTCCATATCAAAGGCCTGCGCCCTTTGCCCGAGGAGGTGCGCCGTGGACAGGACCAGCGGTGAGAAGGGCGTGTGCGGGACAGGCTTTCTGCCCATCGTCTCCTCCGCGCACCCGCACTTCGGAGAGGAGCCGCCGCTGACCGGCTTTCGCGGCAGCGGCACCATCTTTCTCACCCACTGCAACTTGCGTTGCATCTTCTGCCAGAACAGCGAAATAAGCCGCCCCTCGAAGGTCGACGAGCCCCGGGAGGTCTCGATAGACGAGCTCTCATCGATCATGCTCTCCCTCCAGAGGCGGGGTTGCCATAATATAAACTTCGTCTCTCCCACGCACCAGGTCCCGCAGATAGTCGAGGCCCTGCCCAAGGCCATAGAGAACGGGCTCGATCTGCCTCTCATCTACAATACCGGAGGCTACGACGACGTCGATACGATAAGGCTGCTGGAGGGCATATTCGACATCTACATGCCGGATATGAAGTACGCGGAGAGTACCGTAGGCCTAAAGCTCTCGGGGGTGGCGGACTACGCCGAGGCGAACAGAAGCGCTGTCAAGGAGATGCACAGGCAGGTCGGCGACCTCGTCACGGACGAGAGTGGGATAGCCGTAAAGGGCCTTTTAGTAAGGCACCTCGTCCTGCCTGAGGGCCTCGCCGGCTCATACGAGACGATGAGGTTCATAGCGGATGAGATATCGCCTTGCACCTATGTCAATATAATGGACCAGTACAGGCCGTGCTTCAGGGCTTTCGAAGAAAAACAGGTCTCAAGGCGCATAACCGGCGACGAGTACAGGGGGGCGCTGGATGCGGCCAGGAGGGCCGGGCTCAAGCGCATGGAAGGTGCAAGCTAAAGAATAGAATCCGTTCCAGGAGGCTTTTTTGAAGACTGAAAGGCAGATCTCAGCCGGAGGCGTCATATTCAGGTTCAGGGATAGTGCGATAGAGGTCGCCCTCATCTCCGTTAAAGGCGGCAAGGTCTGGGGGCTCCCCAAGGGAACGGCCGAGAAGGGCGAGAACCTCGCCAGGACCGCGCACCGGGAGGTAAGGGAGGAGACGGGCCTCGACGGAAGGATAATCGACAGGCTCGGGCACATTGAATATTTTTACACATTCAAGGAAGAGGGCGGCGGGACTAAGAGGTACTTCAAGATCGTCTACTTTTTCCTCATGGAATACATAAGCGGCAAGGTCGAGGACCACGACTCCGAGGTCGACGAGTGCAGGTGGGTCGGGATAGACGAGGCGGTCTCGCTCATGAGGTACAAGGACGAAAAGGAGATATTGGAGAAGGCGCGGCGGATGATATTGGAACTTAAGAGGGCGGAGGAGTCGGCGTCGTGAGTTCTTTTTCCGCGCCGTTTTAACCCTCAAGGCTTAGGTGAGGGTGAAAAAATTCACTTCGAAATGGAAAGATAAGTCTTTATGTATTCCGCTATTTTTTTATCCTGCCGCTCGATAAAACGGAAGGATAACCAAGCTGTCGTAAAGCTTACAGATAGCGCCATCGCTATCGAGAGATTATAGGACAATGCCATTCCTGAGAAAAAGCCGAGCAGAAGAAAACCAACAGGGTCGTGCAACAGGTAGCCTGAATATGAGATCCTGCCGGTGAAGGCAAGAGGCGAAAAGATGCGTTCCACAAGGTCATTCTTAAACGCCCGTTCGCAGACAATGAACAGAGCCGAAAATATTGGCACCCCGATAAGGAGATGGAGATTTTCCTTTTGGAACCATAATGTGCTTGCGGCGGTCGTAAGGGAGATTAACGCATATTCCCAGACCGACATATCCTCCCTCAATACCTTACACGCGGCTATGCCAAGCCAGAAAATGAGAAAGTAGTTGAGGTCTCCTCCTGAGAGCGGGACATCGCTTATGTAATTGGGTATTCCTGCGGCGGCCAGCAACAGAACGTACGAAATGTAATATGTTGATTTTTTCCTAAGGTCGACGAACTTCCAAAGGATTGCAATGAAAAGGTAAAACCTTAGTTCGACATAGAGGGTCCAGAACGCGCCCTCAAGGAAGGGAAGATGAAGGGCCTCGGCATACATGCCTGTATTTGCCAACACCGTCGTAAAGTCAAATCTCCACGGAATATTGAAAACCCTTTTGTGCAGAGCCTCCAGGGCCAATATTATGATTATCGAGCACCAGTACGGCGGCAGAAGCCTTGATAATCTTGAAATTAAAAAATCGAGAGGCCCTTTTTTATTCTGGATGCTTAAGTAAATGATAAAGCCGCTTATCATGAAAAAAAGATGCACCCCTATCCAGCCAAAATCAAACCTGTAGAACGCCTCGTCCGCAAAGGCGTTATTTCCGTACTTGCTGGGATATCTTTTGGTAAAATGATAGAGGGCGACAAGGATAATAGCGAGCCCCCTTAGGACATCGAGCCATTTAATGCGAGGCAGTGAATGGGAGGCGTAATCCTGATTGTACAGATAAAATCCTTGGACAAAATTATATGGCGAGTCTGCTTAAAAGGATGAGAACTGATTAGGTTACCTCTGAGAATTTGTTCCTTTTTGCGACTGCCCGGGACAGGGTCAAAGTCAAGTGCTGGTTTTTTGGAAAAATCGGACTGTTCCCATCTGAAAAGGTGATTTCTTACGGGCCGAAGTCGAATTCTTAGACGGCGAGTATGACTATCAAGCTATCGGCCTTCAGCCAATGGTTAAATATTGACTTATTGAGCCAGAGAATATGCCGATACAATACTACATTCATTCGTGTAAATATATCAAAAATAATGAGAAACCGAGAATGATTTTTCTGCACTTTGCCGTTTTAAAGGCTTTTTTGGGCCTTTTTAAAGTTGGCTGTTTTACCATAGCGCATTCACGCCATGGCACATTCACCCTTGTCATTTCCGGTTTTTTAGGTTATTTTGTCCATCTATTTGCTCCCAGGGTCCCCACTTAATGCGGAAAAAGGAAAGGAAAGAGAACGCCGGAAGAAAGTCCGCCTGCTTTATCTGCAAAAGGGAGGGGGAGCTTCGGTCAGGCTATGAAGGGCTTGAGTTCGAGGGCGCCTCTTACGACATAAGGTTCTGTCCCTCGTGCGGCCTCGGGGTCACGGTCCCGTTCTTAAGCCCCGAGAGGCTGAAAAAAATCTACTCCTCGACCTACCGCGAGGACGACTCGACCCGGTTCCCCGGCCCCCTCGAGGCGGTAATAAACATCGTCAGGACCGGGCGGTGCCGGAGGGTCGAGTCCGTTGCGAAAAAAGGCCGCGTCCTCGATATAGGCTGCGGCAGGGCCGATTTCCTTCTTTTAATGGAAGGCCGGGGCTGGGAGGCCTTTGGGCTCGAGCTAGACGAGCGGATAAGGGAGAGGGGAGGCAGGCTCAAGGGGGTAGAGCTCAAGTACGGAGGGCTCGAGGATAACCGCTTCCCTGACGCCTTCTTCGACGCCGTCACCCTCTGGCATGTATTCGAGCACTTGAGGGACCCGGCGTGGGCCGTTAACGAGTGCAAAAGGATCTTGAAGCCCGGCGGCACGCTCGTCATAGCGGTCCCGAACGCGAGGTCTCTGCAGGCGCGCATGACCGGAAAACACTGGTTTCACTTCGACCCGCCGTTCCATCTTTATCATTACTCGGCGCTTAATTTGAGAAGGCTCCTTGAGGCGCACTCGCTCAAGGTCGTGAAGACAAGGCATTTTTCGTTTGAGTACAACCCTTACGGGTTCCTCCAGTCCATATTCAACAGGATGGGGTTTAAGGCGAACCTCTTCTACGATTTTTTGAGGTCAAGGCACCGGGGGACCGCTGAAGATTATTTCTGCATAGCCGTAATGTTCATCATGATGCCGCTGATGCTCCCGGCCTCGATGCTCCTTTCAATGGCAGAGGCGCTCTTCAGGCGGGGCGGCACCATAGAGGTATACGCGAAAAAACAGGGGTAGAAGAGAAAGATGCTTAAGACCGAGATAGAGATAATAAAGACGGACTCGCCTAGGCTCAAGGACTCGCTCCTTGAGAACCCGGCCTTCGGGACGATATTCTCCGACCACATGTTCTCGTCCGATTACAGGGACGGCAAATGGCAGGAGACCAGGGTCATGCCATTCGGCGACATAAAGGTCTCTCCCGCGCTCACATGCCTCCACTACGGACAGGCGATATTCGAGGGGCTGAAGGCCTTCCATTCAAAGGACGGGCGGATAAACATCTTCAGGCCCGATAAATACCATGAGAGGATGAACAGGTCGGCGAAAAGGCTCTGCATACCGGACGTGCCGTACGAACTCTTCATCAACGGCCTTAAGGAGCTCGTCTCGCTCGACTCCGGCTGGATACCTAAGAAAAAAGGTTTCTCACTCTATATCAGGCCTTTCATATTCGCAACGGACAACTTCCTTGGCGTGCGCGTCTCGGACACATACAGGTTCCTCATCATCACCTCCCCGGTCGGCGCGTACTACAAGGAGGGGATAAACCCCGTCTCCCTCATGACCCCCGGTGAGTACGTGAGGGCCGTAAAGGGCGGGCTCGGCTCCGCAAAGACCCCGGCCAACTACGCGGCGTCCCTTCTTCCCGCAGAGGAGGCGAAGAAGAAGGGGTTTACGCAGGTCCTCTGGTTGGACGCCATAGAGCACAGGTACATCGAAGAGGTCGGGACCATGAACATGTTCTTCGTCATAGGCGACGAAGTGGCGACCCCCTCTCTTGAAGGCTCGGTCTTATCCGGTGTCACCAGGGATTCAGTCATAAGGCTCGCTAAGAAGTGGGGGATGAAGGTCTCGGAGAGGCGGATATCAATTGACGAGGTCTTCAGGGCAACGAAGGACGGGTCTTTGAAGGAGGCCTTCGGCACAGGGACCGCGGCGGTCATCTCGCCCGTCGGCCAGATAGAGCACAAAGGCGAGAGAATAACCATAAACAACAACAGAATAGGGCCTTTGTCTCAGAGGTTCTATGATACCATAACAGGGATACAGTACGGTGAGCTCCCTGACGCCGACGGATGGATATACACGATATGATAACTGAAGCTACGGTAAAAGAGCACGGTCTTACAATCGACGAGTACAGGCGGATAGTCGATTCCCTCGGGAGGGAGCCGAACCTCCTTGAGCTCGGCATCTTCTCGGTCATGTGGTCCGAGCACTGCTCGTACAAGTCTTCGAGAAGGCACCTTAAAAACTTCCCGACAAAGGGGCCGCATGTACTGCAGGGGCCGGGTGAGAACGCCGGGATCGTCGATATAGGCGACGGCCTCGCCGTCGCCTTCAAGATGGAGAGCCACAACCACCCGTCTTTCATCGAACCCTATCAGGGCGCGGCTACCGGTGTCGGCGGGATACTCAGGGATATATTCACCATGGGGGCGCGGCCCATCGCCTCCCTCAATTCGCTCCGTTTCGGCGCGCCGGAGAACAGGAAGACAGCCTTCCTCGTCGATGGGGTCGTAGCCGGGATCGCCGGGTACGGCAACTGCATAGGCGTGCCGACGGTAGGCGGCGAGGTCTACTTCAACTCATCGTATAACGGCAACTGCCTCGTGAACGTCATGACCGCAGGGCTCGTGAAGAAGGACAGGATATTCAGGGGCAACGCCTCAGGCATCGGTAACCCCGTAATCTACGTCGGCTCCAGGACCGGGCGGGACGGCATACACGGCGCTGTAATGGCCTCGGACGTCTTCGGTGAAGGCGGAGAGGAGAGGCGTCCGACGGTCCAGGTCGGGGACCCGTTCGCTGAAAAGCTCCTCCTTGAGGCCTGTCTTGAGCTCTTCAAGACAGACTTCGTAGTAGGCATACAGGACATGGGCGCGGCAGGGCTTACCTCATCGAGTGTTGAGATGGCCGCGCGCGCGAATACCGGGATGGAGCTCCACATAGACCGCGTCCCCAGGCGCGAAGACGGCATGACCGCCTACGAGTGCATGCTCTCCGAGTCCCAGGAGCGTATGCTCATGGTCGTAAGGAAGGGGACCGAGGAAGAGGTAAAAAAGATATTCAGTAAATGGGACCTCGAGGCCGAGGTCGTTGGTACTGTAATAGAGGGCGGGAACATCAGGATAATTGAGCATGGAGAGGTCGCGGGCGATATACCGGTAAAGTTCCTGACCGACGACGCCCCAGTCTACGACAGACCCATAAAGAGGCCTCCGGCGCAGGACGAGCTCAACACCCTTGACCTTAAAAAGATTGGACTTCCGGATAATTACAACGAAACGCTCATAAAAATACTATCATCGCTTAACGTCGCCTCAAAGGAGTGGATATACTCACAGTACGACCACATGGTAAGGACCGACACGGTCGTCTGCCCCGGGTCTGACGCGGCGGTTGTAAGGATAAAGGGGACGGATAAGACCCTTGCTCTGACCGCGGACTGCAATTCCCGTTACTGCTACCTCGACCCCAGGAAGGGCGGCTCCATAGCCGTCGCCGAGGCGGCGAGGAACCTCGCGGCCTCAGGGGCAAGGCCGATGGCGCTCACCGACTGCCTGAACTTCGGCAACCCGGAGCGGCCCGAAGTCATGTGGCAGTTGACAGAGGCGATACACGGCATAAGAGAGGCCTGTGTCGCGCTCAATATCCCGGTCATAGGCGGCAACGTGAGCCTCTATAACGAGACCTCCGGTGTCTCCGTCTACCCGACCCCGACCATCGGCATGGTAGGGATCATAGACGATATAAAGACCCACACGACCCAGTGGTTCAAGGGTCCGGGGGACGTAATAGCCCTCATCGGGGAGACAAAACCGGGGCTCGGAGGGACCGAGTACCTGAGCGTCGTCCACGGGCTTGACAAGGGGCTGCCGCCGGATATCGACCTTGACGCCGAGAAGGCTACACAGGACGCTTGTTTAAAGGCGGCAGGGGAGTGTATAATATTATCGGCGCACGACTTATCAGAGGGCGGGCTCGCGGTCTCACTCGCCGAGAGCGCATTCAACCCCAAGGGGAATATCGGCGCCGAGATAGATTTTGA
>JACREV010000028.1 GCA_016218095.1 Deltaproteobacteria bacterium
CTTCTCGAGGCACGCCTGCGTGTAGGCGTCGATGCAGTACGGGCACTGTACAGCGTGGGCGACGGCGAGCGCTATAAGGGCCTTCTCCCTCTCGGTGAGCGCCCCTTCTGCGAATACCGCCCCGTACCACTCGCCGAACTTCTTCCAGAGCTCGGGGGCCCCTTCCGAGATCGTCGAGAACTTCTTGAGGTCTTCGGGGTTGTAATAGGTCTCCATATCGCCTCCAATAAATGAGTTTTTTGGAATGAACCGCTGAACGACCCCGGGAAGGAGGGCGCAAAAGGCCACTATTCCCGTAGGAAACCACAAGCTTCTTTTGATCGGCGGTATTAAGAGATTAGTATAGCGAGGCGCGCCTGTCAAGGGTCTCTCTGGAGGCCCGATCAAGGGCGAACCGATGGTTTAATACCTGTTGCCGTTCTTCGCCTTCCTTATCCGCTCCTCGGCCTTTGTTATCCTCCGCATGAGCCTGTCTACGCGGGAGCCGATGCCGAAGACCTCGCCAAGGGGCTTGGCGAGCCTCACCCTCGCATCAGGCCTTGAATACTTGACGTAAATCATCCCGATGAACGCGACGACGAGCCCGCCTACGAGGTCGTCTATCATGTCCATCATCGTGTCGTCGAGGCCGTCCTGGGTATGCTTCGTGAAGAGGACGTCGACCGAGTACTCGCCTATCTCCCAGAGCCCGCCGACACCCATCGCGAAGATGACCGTGAAAAAGCCTATCATGGGGATCGATAAGCGGACCTTCCTCGTGTAGTGGAGGGTGTAGACGATGACGAAGCCGAGGAGCGCGACGACCCCGCCGCCGTAGAGGTGGAGGAGCTGGTCCCATATCTCGTACTTCTGGTAGAAGTCCATGCCCTCGCCCATGAAGGTATGGAGGAAGAGCGAGAGCGTGATGAGAAAATCGAGCTCAAAGGGGAGCGTTATGCGGTAGTTCCTCTGGACTATCGAGGGGACGAGCGAGACGCCGACGGCCATCATCGCGGCCACGGAAAAAAGGTACTGGCCGTAGTATATCTCGTGAGGTATGAGAACGACCATGAGGAGCTTCATGGACCAGGAGAGGGCCGTGGAGACCGAAACGGTCCGCCAGTTCTTGAAGATCCCTTTCAGTTGAAGCATATCCCTCGCGGATTCTCCTTGCGCTTTACTTTGACGCCTTCACTAATTATCCTTTAAAAAACAAAAAAGGCAACCCTGAACCGGCCCCGGTTTACAGAACAAAGGAAGGCCGGTATACTCTTCATAAAGACATTGAGGAGGGACGCGCATGGCAGGAAAGGCAATTTCAACCCCCAAGGAAGAGGTCTGCGCGGTCTGCGGCAACCGCGTCGAAGACTGCGTATGCTGTCCCGAGTGCGGCCACGCCTGTCTTCTTGAGAGCGGCGGCCTCCATTGCCCGGTCTGCGGGCCTCTTGAGCCGGTCCCCGAAGAAAAAGAGGAGCGCAAGCGGCTATGAGAGGGCTTTTTTCACTTCCAGCAGGGCCTCTTTAAGCTCCTCTATCCCTTGCTCCATCCTCCTCTGCCTCCGCAAGATATAGGCCGGGTGATAGACCGGCATGACCTTTATGCCTCTGTACGAGGCCCATCTGCCCGGGGCGAACTCCCCAACGGGAAAGAGAGAGCGGTAGGCGGTCTTGCCCACGGCTATTATGACCTCAGGCGCGACAGCCTCTATCTCCTCTTCGAGGAACGGCAGAAAAAAAGCGCGCTCGTCATCGGTCGGCGGCCTGGTTTTAAGCCTTTTCGTCCTGAGGTGCGGCCATACTTTTACGGCGTTGGTGATGTAGACGTCATCCCGCCCGCACCCCGTGGCATCTTCGAGCGCGGAGACGAAGAACGTCCCGGCCCTGCCGACAAAGGGCCTGCCGAGCCTTGTCTCGTCCCTCCCCGGCGCCTCGCCTATGACCATCAACCTGCAATCCGCTCTCCCTTCGCCGAATACGGGGATGGAGCCGCGGAGCTCAGGATTCACCCCGAGCGCCGCCTCGACCCTCTTGTTCAGGGCCTCAAGCCTCTTACCGGCCTTTGCGGCCATAAGCCAGGGGCGAAGAGATTGACCGCCTGAAAGTCTCTTTTATCATATTATTTGTATCCGAATGGCGCGGGATCGAGATGATGCCTGGAAAACGCTAAAAGAGGCTCGGGATGTCTTTCTTCCTGGAGCCATCGCCCTTCTCCTCGGGCTTTTCGTCTTTTCTGTCATCGGTCTCTATCGCCGCGGCCGGGGCGTCCTCGGGCCTGAACTCGCCCTTGAAGATATAGCGCTCGAATATCCGCTGATACGGGGTCCAGTTGGAGGAGTCCCTCTCGTCATCTATGAGGGTCTTTACCGCGTTTATCTTCGCGTCCATGTCGTCGAGGTAGTAAAGTACGATCGCTTCTATCGTCTTCGGCCTCTTGGGGGAGCCGAACTCGAGGTGCCCGTGGTGGCTCAAGAGCATGTGTTTAAGGAGTATGGCAAGCTCCCTGGGAAAGTCCTTTATGAGCCGTATCCGCTCGTCTATCAACTCAACGCCGATGGTTATATGGCCGAGGAGCCTCCCCTCGTCGGTATAATCGAAGGACCTCTTGTAGGAGAGCTCGTAGATCTTCCCTATGTCGTGGAGGATCGCGCCTGTTACGAGCAGGTCCCTGTTTATGCCTTCCTTGTAGTGGCCGACGACCTTATCCGCAAGGCCGCAGATGGAGAGGACGTGCTCGAGGAGCCCGCCGAGATAAGGGTGGTGCATGGCCTTGGCCGCCGGCGCGGTCATGAAACGGTCCCGGAGCTCCTTGTCGTTGAATATTGAGAGGAGGAGGGCCTTAAGGTGACCGTTGGCCATTCCCTCGATGATGGAGTCGAGCTCGGCGATCATCTCCGCGGGCCCCCTGCTCGATGCCGGGAGGAAGTCCCTTATGGAGTAGGCGCCCTCCGGGAGCGCGGAGACGGACGTTATATTCACCTGGAGACCGCCCTGGTACGCGACGGCGAACCCCTTTATGGCTACTATGTCGTTTTTCTGGAAGACCTTGCCGATCTCCTCGGCGGCCTCCCAGACCCTCGCCTCGCATTCGCCGGTCGCATCCATTATCCTCATGTTCAGATAAGGCTTGCCCGACTTGCTTACCCCGGACTCCTTCTTGGTGACGAGGAACGCGCCCGAGACCTGCTCTTTTTCCTTTAAGTCCTTTATGAAGGTCTTCTTCACTCGATATACTCTTCAGGCGCTTATCGCGCCCTCCCTTTCCAGAAACCAGCGCACGTATCTCGCGACCCCCTCGTCTATCCGCACCTTCGGGGCGAACCCGAGAAGCCTTCTCGCCTTCGTAACGTCGGCGTAGGTAACGGGCACGTCGCCGGGGGCGGTATCGGAGTATTTTACGACCGCCTTTTTCCCGAGGCTCTTCTCGATAAGTGAGATGAGGCCGTTAACGTCTATCATGTTCGCGCCGCCGAGGTTCACTATCTCGTACCTCGAAGGCGCATATATGGACCTCGATACGCCGTCGAGTATGTCGCCCACGTAGGTAAAGTCCCTTCTAGCCGTCCCGTCGCCGTATACCTCTATCTCTCTCCCCTCATGGACGGCCTTCGTGAACTTGGCCACAGCCATATCCGGGCGCCCGCGCTCGCCGTAGACCGTAAAAAAACGGAGGCACGTGACGTTAAGCCCGTAGAGGTGGGAGTAGGTATAGCTCATGAGCTCCCCGGCCCTTTTTGTCGAGGCGTAAGGGGAGATGGGGCACGTGATGGGGTCTTCTTCCGAGAACGGGACCTTGCTGTTGATGCCGTAGACGGATGACGAGGAGGCGAAGACGAAGTTTTTGGCCTTGACCGCCCTCGCGGCATCGAGGAGGTTGAGCGTGCCGAGGCAGTTGACCTCTTCGTAGAGGAACGGGTCCTTTATCGACGGCCTCACCCCGGCCCGCGCGGCGAGGTGGCAGACGGCGTCCGGCGACTCTTCCCTGAAGAGGGCCTCTATCCCCGCCCTGTCCCTTATGTCCATCTCGCAAAGCCTAAGGCGAGGCTCATTCTCGTACAGGGCCATGTTGTCACGCTTGAGCCTCGGGTCGTAGAAGTCGTTGAAATCGTCGATTACAACGACTTCCTCGCCCTTTTTAAGGAGCTCTCCGACTACATGGGAGCCTATAAAACCCGCGCCGCCAGTGACTATTATCTTCATGCGTAAAAACTAACATACAAACCGGCAGGGGTCAAGGGACATCGGCGGAGGGATGAGGGGATTTTAACAGTATTGAGGGGACCTTTCTACAGAAAGGTCCCCCCAATATCAAGCACCCTGATCTAATACCCCGACATGCCGCCGCGTCCGGTCTCAGGCGAGGGTCTGGACTCGGGGGAAGAGGGCCTCGATTCCCTCGGGAGCGCCGCTGTCTCTGCCTCGCTCAAGTCGCCTTTGAGCGCGATCGAGATGTTCTCCATGTTCTTCGGGTTGTTGTCCGGGTGATAGGCTATCTCTATATTTTCCCAGTTTTCTATCTCGCTGGAAGGGACCACCGCCGTGTACTTCGCGTTCCCCTTTGAGTCGCTCTTGAAGGAGTAATCGCCTGCGCCGACGCCGGACATGTCTTTGCCCGCCTTCTCATTGACGAACCAGGCTGTGTATGTGGAGTCGGCCTTCAGGTTCGACGCCTCGATCGATATTTTCTTTTGCCCCTCTCCGGCGTCGCTGATCGTAGCCGTGCCCTTTACGTTTTCCCAGAGCCTGCCCTTAAGGTCTACCTTCTCCTCGGCGGCGTACGCCGTGGTCATGAATGCCGCGAAAAAGAAGAAAAATACAGCCGCGATGACGCCTCTCGTCTTTGACATTGGTGCCTCCTTTGTTTCGGGTGAAAGGTTGGAAGAACCTTCGGAAGGTACTGAAATTAAGAGAAGGCCGTTTATGGCCTTCTCTTAACTTGTTTGAGCCTGCTTACCAGACCTTCTCAAGGTCTCCGGCAAGGGCCACAACCGCGTTATCGAGGTTCTCGGGGTTGTCGTCCGGGTGATGCGCCACCTGCAGGTAGTCGTAATCCATGTAATCGTATGAATTGAGCGTAGTCACAAAACGCCCCTTGCCCTCGCCGTCGGTCTTGAAGGCGTGGTCGCCGACCCCGAGGCCCCTTAAGTCCCCGGCGGGCCTTTCCTTGGCGAGCCATATGGTGTAAACGGAGTAGGGCTCGAGCCCGCTCGCCTCGACGGAGATCTCTTTTATGTCGTAACCGCCCTCGAAGACATCCGTGACCACCACCTCGCCCGCGGCCTTTTCAGCCCCGGCCGCCGGCCTGAGCTCGAAGTTCCCGACAGACGCCCGGACCGGGAGCGCCGATAAGGCGACGATGGCGACGGCCAGGAGGGCTTTATTGATCTTTGACATTGTACGCACCTCCTTATTACTCAGTTGGAACAGACGTTCAGCGGCGCCGTAAAAGAAGCCGCCAAAGCTTCCATATATTAATTCTAATACCGGAGCGGCGGTTGTCAAATCCCCATGTGGGTGATAGAATCGGTTTATCCTTATCTTGCGGGGTCTCCACGATGCCTTACAGCTATCACGAGCACATATCCGACATAGGGATCAGGGCCGAGGCGCCGGACTTGAAGTCCGCCTTCGACGAAGGGGTCTCTGCGATGCTTAACGTCATGTTCGACCTCTCGACGATAGATGAAAAGGAGGCCCACGAGATCCGCGCAGAGGCCCCGGAGATAGAGACCCTGTTCGTGGAGGTACTGAACGAGGTACTCTCGATTCAGGGGCTCCGCGAGCTCGCGTTTAAAAGGGTAGAGACAACGGCGATAGAAGCGATTGCCGAAGGCTTCAGGTACTCAGGCATGGCCTTCGGCGAGAAGTTCGATCGAGAGAGGCACGAGGCGAGGACAGAGGTCAAGGGCGCGACCTACTCGGGCCTCCGATACAACGGCGGGGCCGGGGGGACGCACGAGCTCGAATGCATACTCGATGTATAACAGGCTGCTCAAAAAGCTCCAGATGCGAGGCGTCGAGGAGCGAGGAGGGAGGCGTACTCTTTTGTACGCCGCAGTGACGCGCGAGGAAGACAACAATGCAGATGGATTTTTTCAGCAGCCTGAAGGAGCGGAATGAAGATAGAGGTCAAAAAGGTCTCAGACTTTGTCTGGGAAATACCCAGGACCGGCGACATGCTCGTCCCAGGACGCATCTACGCTGACGAAGAGACGATAGCGCCCCTTGTGAAGGAGGCCGCCGCGGGAAAGCCCGGCGGGCTTACGCCTGCGCTCGTGCAGGTGGCGAACGTCGCGACGCTCCCCGGCATACAGAAGGCCTCTCTCGCCATGGCCGACATACACCCGGGCTACGGATTCGCCATAGGCGGGGTCGCGGCATTCGACGTCGAGAAAGGTGTGGTGAGTGTCGCGGGCGTGGGGTTCGACATAAACTGCGGGGTGCGGGTGCTCAAGACCCCGCTTACGAGGAATGAAATCGAGCCGGTAAAGAAGGAGCTTGCCAACCAGCTCTTCAGGGACGTACCCTCGGGCGTCGGCTCGACAGGGGATATAAGGCTTAAGGAGCCCGAGATAGACGACCTGCTCGTCAAAGGCTCTCCATTTATCGTTGAGCGCGGGTACGGCCTGCCCGAAGACCTCGAATACACCGAAGAAGGCGGGTGTATCGCCGGCGCGGAACCTCACAATGTAAGCTCGAGGGCCAAGGAGAGGCAGTTCAAACAGGTCGGCACGCTCGGGTCAGGCAACCACTACCTCGAGGTCCAGTACATAGAAGAGATATACGATCTCGTTGCCGCGGAAATATACGGGCTCTCAAAGGACCAGGTCGTAATATCGATCCACTGCGGAAGCCGCGCCCTCGGCCACCAGATAGGGACCGACTATCTAAAGACCTTAGAGGCCGCGAGCAGGAAGTACGGGATACCTATAAGGGACAGGGA
>JACREV010000220.1 GCA_016218095.1 Deltaproteobacteria bacterium
CCGCGAAGAGGAAGAGTATCCACATCTCCCCCTGATGCATGGACTTTATGAGCGGCAGGAACGCGAACGGCAGGGCCGCGTAGGCGAGCCCCATGGCCTTGAAGGCGACGTCATTTGCCGTATCCCTGAACTCCCGCCCCCTGAACATCCCGAAGAGAAAGAAGGCGAAGACCGAGCCTGTTACAACCGGCGCGAACGCCGTTACACCGCAAAAAAAAACCGCCGGAGGTACCGAAAGGGCGGCGAGCATACCCAGAGAATCGAGCCAAGAGTCCCGCACCTTGACCGCACCCAGCCGATTATACTCGTAAAACGCGAGCGCGGAGAGCAGGGTCGATGCCCCGAGCACCCAGAAAGCCGAGGTGTAGAGGACCAGGTAGAGGACGACGATAATCAGGACAAGACCGGTTACTACCCTTTTCAGTTTCGTCTCCCTAATGAGGATTTTCTCGATTAAAAAAATATCTGAGAAAACCTTTTCCATAAGGTTTCTTCTCAGATATTTTCAGAGCCTTTATCAACCCGCTACGCCGACCTCTTTTACGAGCCCGAACCGTCTGTCCCTGGACTGGTAATCCCTTATCGCCTCTTCTAGGTGGTCCCTCGTAAAATCGGGCCAGAGGACGTCGGTTATGTATATCTCGGTGTACGCCAATTGCCAGAGGAGGAAGTTGCTTATCCTCTTCTCCCCGCTCGTCCTGATGAGGAGGTCCGGGTCGGGCACGCCTTTGGTGTAGAGGCAGTCGTTGAAAGCCTCTTCGGTTATTTCTTCCGGGTCCAGAGCGCCCTCGCGTACCTTCCTCGCGAGCTCTCTCGCGGCGTGGGTTATCTCGTCCCTGCCGCTGTAACTGAGCGCGAGTTGGAGGATCATCCCCGAGTTGTACCGGGTCTTCTCCTCCAGGTCCGCTATCACAGCCCTCACCCCGTCGGGCAGGTCTCCGATCGACCCGATGGCCCTGAAACGGATGTTGTTGTCAACGAGGTTCCTCTCCTCGCCCTTGAGATGGCTTTCGAGGAACATCATCAGCATGTGGACCTCGTGCGCGGGCCTGTTCCAGTTCTCCCTGGAAAACGTGTAGAGCGTCAAGCACTCCACACCCAGCTCCCTGCACGCGCGCACCATTTCCCTGGCCGCCTCAATGCCCTTCCTGTGGCCGTTGATGCGGTTCAAGAACCTCTGCCTCGCCCAGCGGCCGTTGCCGTCCATTATGATGGCTATGTGTCGGGGGAGCTTTTCCCTGGAAAGATCGACCATCTTAAAAATCTACCACAAACTTATCCACATCACAAGCCAAATAGAGCCGGGATTGTGGAGGGTTGAGAGGTACTGGGGACGTATCTGAGAGGACTTTTTGTGGAAAGGTTCTTCAGACATCCTCCAGATGTTTTCACGGTTTTCCAGAAAGGCCCCCGATATCTTTTTCGGGGGGCCTTTCTGGAACTGAAAATTTTTGAAGGGGGTCTGGGGTCCTCGCCGGACGGGCAATGTCGTATATTGCGCCAGTTTGCGCTTCAAGCCATAAGAGGCTCCGTTTAACGCTGGCCGCGCGCCGAGCGCAACTTTTTATAAAAAGTTTCCCCCAGATGCTTCCCGTCTCAGACTTCCATTATCTCGGCCTCTTTTGCCGAGAGGATCTCGTCTATCCTGGTTATCTGTTTATCGGTCAGGTCCTGGACCTCGTGCTGGTGTTTTTTGAGGTCGTCCTGGGAGACCTTTTTGTCCTTTTCGAGTTTCTTGAGCTCTTCGTTGGCGTCCCTCCGTACGTTCCTTATGGAGACCTTGCACTCTTCGCCGTGTTTTTTCGCGATCTTTACGAGGTCTTTTCTCCGCTCTTCGGTAAGCGGCGGGAATAATATGCGTATGACCTTGCCGTCGTTCGAGGGGTTCAAGCCCAGGCCCGAGGCCTGGATGGCCTTTTCAATCGCGTGTATCTGTGAAACGTCCCAGGGCTGTATGCTGATGGCCCTGCTCTCCGGGACTGAGAGTGTGGCGAGACCCTTTATGGGGGTCAGGTTCCCGAAGTAATCTACCTTTACGTTGTCGAGGATGGTCAGCGAGGCCCTTCCCGTGCGCAGGCCCGAGAGCTCGTGGTTGAACGCCTCCACGGACTTCGCCATCCTTTTTTTGAGGTCTGTGAATATATCTTCCTTTGTCATGTCTGCCCCTCAGGAGTTTTTGTGAGAAAGGATAAAAAAGATTACGCGGAGACTATGGTGCCGATCTCCTCGCCCTTTACGATGCGAATGAGGTTTCCGGGCGTCTTCATGCTGAATACGATGATGGGGAGGCTGTTGTCCATGCAGAGCGAGATGGCCGTCGTGTCCATGACCTTGAGGCCGTCTTTCAAGACGTCGATGTACTTGAGTTTCGTGTACCTCTTCGCCGCCGGGTCTTTTACGGGGTCCCTGTCGTAGACGCCGTCGACCTTGGTGCCCTTGAGTATCACGTCGGCGTTTATCTCCATTGCGCGGAGCGATGCCGCGGTGTCGGTCGTGAAGTACGGGTTCCCGGTGCCCGCCGCGAAGATGATGACTCTGCCTTTTTCGAGGTGGCGCACGGCCTTTCTGCGGATATACGGCTCGGCGAGCTCCTTCATCTCTATCGCGGAGATGACGCGGGTGAAGACGCCTTTTTTCTCAAGCGCGTCCTGGAGCATGAGCGAGTTTATGACCGTCGCGAGCATCCCGACGTAGTCGGCGTTCGCCCTGTCCATGCCCTTGGCGCTCGCTGATACCCCGCGGAAGATGTTCCCGCCGCCTATGACGAGGGCTATCTGGATGCCGAGCGAGTGGACCGTCTTCACCTCGTCGGCGATGGCGTTGACGACGACGGTGTCGACGCCGAATTCCTTGTCGCCCATAAGGGCTTCTCCGGATAATTTGACGAGGATGCGTTTGTATTTAAGGTCCGGCATGAAAGATAAGCCCTGCTTTCTGTAAGTTGACGAGCGGCGTAGGAAAGGATACACAGACCCTGGCCTTGCCCGGAGCCGGGCAAGGCCAGGGGGGAAATACTCTTGAAGCGCCTTTAGCCCTGGGCCGCGGCGACTTCCTTGGCGAAGTCCTCGGACTTCTTCTCGATACCCTCGCCGACCTTGTAGCGGGTAAAGCGCCTGACGGCGATGTTCTCGCCGAGCTTGGCTATAGCGTCGACGACGAGCTTTTCGATCGTTACGTCGGGGTCCTTTACGAACGGCTGTTCGAGGAGGCAGACCTCCTTGTAGAACTTCTCGACCTTGCCGTCGACCATCTTCTGTATGACATGGTCGGGTTTGCCGGACTCTCTGGCCTGCGCGGAGTATATCTGCCGCTCCTTCTCGATGACGTCGGAGGCGATCTCTTTCCTCGACACATACTGCGGGGACAAGGCGGCGATGTGCATGGCTATGTCCTTGACAAGCGCCAGGAACCCGTCGGTCTTTGCGACGAAGTCGGTCTCGCAGTTCACTTCAAGGAGGACGCCGACCTTGCCGCCGCCGTGTATGTAGCTCGTGACCGTGCCTTCGGAGGCGATCCTCGAAGCCTTCTTGGCCGCGGCGGCGAGCCCCTTTTCGCGCAGATAGGTGACCGCCTTCTCGAAGTCGCCGTTTGACTCGGCGAGCGCCCTCTTGCAGTCCATTATGCCCGCCCCGGTCTTTTCCCGGAGCTCTTTTACTGCTGTTGCGGAAATCTCCATTATGTGGATCCCCCTTGCTGCCTTAAGGTTGTAGTCGTATTATCGAGAGCCCGTCAAGCCTTTGCGGGCTCTGTCGGGGCCGGAGCCGGGGCCGCCTGCGCAACGGGTGCGGGTACTTGCGCGCCCTTTTCCTTCTTGTCGGCCTTTGCCTGGAGGGCTTCCTCGTATATAGCCCTTCCCTCGAGGCAGGCGTCGGCCATGGAAGAGGCGAAGAGCTTTATGGCCCTGATGGCGTCGTCGTTGCCGGGTATTATGTAGTCGACCTCGTCAGGGTCGCAGTTGGTGTCGACTATGGCGACGACCTTTATGCCGAGTCTGCGGGCCTCTTTTATGGCGATCGACTCTTTCTTGGAGTCGATTATGAAGAGGACGTCCGGAACGGAGTTGAGCTCCCTTACGCCGCCGAGGTACTTCTCGAGGCGCTCCCTCTCCCTCTGCAACATGAGCGTCTCTTTCTTGGTGGCCGAGGCGAACTCGGGGTTGGTGTCCATGTTGTCGAGCTCTTTAAGCCTCGTTATCGACTTCTTGATGGTGGCGAAGTTCGTCAGGAACCCGCCTATCCACCTATTGTTGACAAAGCCCATATTCGCCCTCTTCGCCTCGTCGTTGATGGAGTTCTGGGCCTGCTTCTTGGTGCCTATGAAGAGGACCTTGCCGCCCTTCGAGGCGGTGGACTTCACGAAGTCGTAGGCCTCCTTGAACATCTTCACGGTCTGCTGGAGGTCGATGATGTAGATGCCGTTCCTCGCGCCGTAGATGTAGGTCTTCATCTTGGGGTTCCACCTCTTGGTCTGGTGGCCGAAGTGGACTCCTGATTCCAGGAGCTGTTTCATTGTGAGGTAAGCCATGTCCTTTTCTCTCCTTATTTGGGTTTTTATCCTCCGCACGGTTTTGCGGACCGTAAATCCCATCTCGGAAGGTCTCCAATCGAAACCCTCTTTCCGGGACACCGGGGTCCAAACCATGCGTGCGAATTTAATCGAGTATATTTATCACATGGAAGGCCTTGTTGCAAGCGGAAAATGGGCTTTCAGGCTGAAAGCGGTGCCTCCGGCCAGGGAGGGTTTATATAAAAAGACCGGTAGCGATCGATAAAAAACGAAAGCGAATCA
>JACREV010000221.1 GCA_016218095.1 Deltaproteobacteria bacterium
ACCTTCCTGTCGTGCATCGGCTGGACCGGCCTGTTGTTCTTGTGCATTATCTTCTGTATCGCCTCTATCTGCTTCTTCGACATCTGGATGGGCGTCTTAAGCACGTTCCAGTTCACGCTCTCGGAGCACGGAGGGGTGGTAAGAGACCCCATATACCTGTAGAAGGACTTCGTCTCCGGAAGTAACTGCGCGGCGTCGATGGCGACCTTCACGTCCTTCTTCTCGTTCGCCTTCTTCGGGAGGTTGGACCAGATGGCCTTGAAGGCCGGGTTCTCCTTGCCCTCTTCTATGAGGACGCCGACGACCGCGAGCTCTCCCTTGTCGTTCTTGTGAACGAGGTGAAGCTCATTGCCGAAAGATTTCCCGTTTATCGTATGCTCGCTCGGGGTGTGGAAGTGGAACTGTATGAGGTTGTACTGTACCCCGTCTATGGTTATGGAGGACCCGGAGTCGTAGTTTACCTGCACAGTGTGGCCGTTATTGAGTACGTGGAGCTCGGAGGTCTTGTAGTTGAAAGCGATATCCGCAAGGTCCGCGCTCTCGGTCGAGGCGATGTTTATCGGAGACTGCTGTTTGCCCTCGGAGCATGCGGCGTAGTCCTTCGAAATCTTGCCCCAGTGCTCCGGGCCGCCCTCGCCCTCGTACCCCCAATGGGCGTGTCCGCTCTCGGAGGCGTTGGCGTAAGGGTATGCGCAAAGTCCTATACCTACAGCAAAGGCCAGGGTCAAAAACCTCTTTCCTAACTTCATCTTTGATACTCCTTTCCTCGCCCCAAGGCGCGGTGTTTTTTATGCGCGGATGCGCGTTACTTCCAGAATATCATCCTCAGAGATACGATGAGGAGAAATGCGCCGAAGACCTTTTTTAAAATACCAGTCGGTAGCCCGGCCGCAACCTTCGCGCCTATGAGCCCTCCCACGAAAAACCCGATGCAGAGGAACCCCGCCACTTTCAGGTCGGCGTTGCCCGCCTTATAATAAGTCCACGCGGCAAGTAGCCCTATCGGCGGGACCATCATCGCCAGCGTCGTGCCCTGGGCCTGGTGCTGGCTGAACCCGAAGAGGAGGACGAGCGCCGGGACTACGACTATCCCGCCCCCTATGCCCACAAGCCCGCTGACCGCCCCGGCGAGCCCCCCCAGCACGATGAATGAGATTATATCCATAAAAGAGTCTTTTCAAGTGAAAAATTTATAACACGCCTTAGATCTTAAATACAAGCCTGACGAGCGACTGTAGTATCAGGAAGCCTATGTCCTTGGCGACCTCCTTTGTCTCGACAGACCCCTCCTCCATTGCGGAGGATAGTTCGAGTTCTTTTAACGTAGGCATCGGGGCGATAGTCGCGGTATCGAGCTCTTTTTGCAGGTTTTTCAAGACATTGAGCTCGCCCTGGGGCTTGGCCGCGCCAGCGGTCATGCCGAAGGCTTTCTCCTTGTGATTGGCGTACCGGGTGAGCTCGCCGCGGTTAAGCCAGAGCCCGCTGCACTTGCCGCACCTCTCTATGAGGGCGTCTTTCGGGAGCATCGGGTCCTTGAAGGGTATGAGCGCCTCATTGCACCTGGGGCACCTCTCGGTCCCTTTCCTGAGCGGGTTTTCGGCAAGGAGGCTCTTTACGTCGATTGAGTCGAGGGACTTTAAAGACGCGCCCTTGACGAAATACAGCTCCCACCTGTCGAACCATACCCCGCCGCACTCGGCGCACTGGTCGAGCAGGATCACCCTGCCGTAGGTCGCCTCGGCGTAGACCTCGTTTAACGCGCCCCCGCACTCAGGGCACTTGAGTTTTGCGTCTTCTTTCACTTCCGCCATCGGCTATCCTTCAGACCTTCTTCGCGTCATTTTTCTCGAACTGATAGCCCATCTTTTTAAGCCTCGCGACCCTCTCGTGTATCGGCGGGTGGGTCGAGAATACGTCTGCCACAAGGCCGGTCTTCTCGTCGAGCTTTCTTTGCAACGGGTCGCTTATGAAGAGGTGCGCCGTACCCCTCCGGGCGGTCCTCAAGGGAGAGGTCGCCCCGGCTATCTTTTCAAGGGCAGAGGCGAGGGCGAGCGGGTTTCTCGTGAACTCGGCGGAGCTCACATCCGCCTGGTACTCCCTGTTCCGGGAGACCGCCATCGCTATGATGCGGGAGATGAGCGGGGATAAGAGGACGAAGAGGGCGATGACAATGAGCGCGACAGGGTGAATGCCGCCCTTGTCCCTGACTGATCTCCGGGGCCTGACCCCGCCGTAGCGCCATGTCCGCACGGCCCAGTCCGAGAGTATCGAGACGGTGCCTACGAGGACGGTCACTACCGTCATGGTGAGTATGTCGGAGGACTTTATATGCCCCATCTCGTGGGCTATGACCGCCTGGAGCTCTTCCCTGTTCATGGTATCCAGCAGGCCTTGCGTCACCCCTACGACTGCACTCGAAGGCCCCCTACCCGTTGCAAAGGCGTTCGGGGCAGGGTCGTTTATTATGTAGACCTTGGGCATGGGCAGGCCTGAAGCGAGCGCCATCTCGGTTACGACATTGTGGAGCCTCTTGTGCGATGGGTCCTCAAAGACCGGGGGCTCGGCCCCGAGCGAGCGGAGCACTATTGAGCTACCGTAGAAGTAGGAGAGAAAGCCGTTGAATGAGGCGAGAGAGGCCGCGAAGACAGTGGCTACGGGTATCCTCGTAAAGTCGATCTCGCCGTAGGTGTATATGTCGACGGAGATGCCCACGAGGACGGCGAAGACGAAAAATCCCAGCATGAGGAGGACTGTTATCCTCTTGTTCCTCGCACGCTGGGAAAAGATGTCGGTCATAAAGGCCTCTTTACCTTATTTGGCCTTTATTTAAGCTTAAGGTCCACCGTGGGGGCCTCACGCTCTGTTGCACCGGCCTGGAAGTAGTCGGCCTTCTTGAAACCGAAGGTAGAGGCGATAATGAGCGTGGGGAAGACGGACTGCTTCGTGTTGAACTGCGCTACGATGTCGTTGTAGAACTGGCGCGAGAACCCTATGCGGTTCTCGGTGGAGGTGAGCTCTTCCTGCAGTTGAAGGACGTTCTTGTTGGATTTGAGGTCCGGGTAGTTCTCGACGAGCGCAAAGAGCCTGCCGAGCGCCTGTGTGAGCATGTTCTCTGCGATGCCCTTATCGGCGATCGACCCAGCGCCCATCGCCTTTGCGCGGGCCTCTATTACCCTGCCAAGGGTGTCGCGCTCGAACTCCATCGCGCCCTTGACCGTGTTGACGAGGTTCGGGATGAGGTCGTAGCGCCTCTTTAACTGCACGTCTATCTGTTGCCAGGCGTTCTCGACCTGGTTCTTCAGCGTCACCAGGCCGTTGTAGGCGAGTATTACCCAGAGGATGATGAGACCAATTATGCCGAGGACTATTATTGTTCCGTACAAGCAATCCTCCTACTTAAGGGTGCATATCGGGGGCCGGGAATCCCCTTATCTCAGCCTACCTACCTGTCCGGCCTCCTGAAGAAAAGGTCGTGGAGCGTGTATATCTCGTTTACCGCGTACTCCTTATTCCCCGAAGGGAGGACTATCTTCACCTCGTCGCCAACGGCCTTATTGAGGAGAGCCTTGCCTATCGGCGAGCTGACCGATATCTTCCCGTTCCTGGGGTCTACCTCCTCAGGGGTGACGAGCTCGAAGACGACCTCCTCGCCGGTGTTCTGGTCCTCAAGATGGATCCGGGAACCGAAGCCGACGGCGTCCCTGGGTATGTTCTCGAGCTTCAGGGAGGAAAGCGTGGTTATGCGGGTCGTCAGGTGCGCGCACCTCGCCTGCAGGAACGACTGTCTCTGCTTTGCCGCCTCGTACTCGGCGTTCTCCCGGAGGTCGCCGTGGGCCGCGGCCTTCTGCAATTCCTTGGGCACGTCGACCCTGAGTTCCTTTTCGACCTTCTGTAGCTCTTCCTTGAGCTGTTTTACGATTGGAAGCTCGTGTATCATCTATCTCCTCGAATGTACGGCAAAAAGCCGGGGATATTCAAATCATTTACCAAGTTCAAGACCGGCGACGCACTCTATATGGTATGTCTGGGGGAACATGTCGACAAAGGAGGCCCTTTTTACCCTGTAGCCGCAAGCGTTCAAAGTGGATAAGTCCCGCGCGAGCGTCGGGGGACTGCAGGAGACATATACGATCCTCTCAGGCCTCGCCCCGGAAAGCATGCTTACAACCTCGGGCCCTCCGCCCCTCGGCGGGTCTAATACTAACACACAAGGTCTTGTCTTTTCAAGGTTTTTAATCTCCTGTTTAAGCCAGGGGGCGGCCTCCGATGATACGAAACTCGCGGACTTTATCCCGTTTAGTTTCGCGTTTTCCTGAGCGAATTCGGTCGCCTCAACACTAGACTCCACCCCTGTCGTCGCCCTTGCGCCTCTGGATAACGGGAGGGTGAGGTTCCCCACCCCTGAAAAGAGGTCAACGACCGTCTCCGTGCCTGAAAGCCCGGCGTATTCGATCACCTTCTCTACGAGCCTTTCGTTCTGAGCCAGGTTCACCTGGGAAAAGAGGCCGATGCCAGCGTTGAGCTTGAGCCCCTGGACGCTGTACGAAAGGACGGTATCGCCTTCGGAGTATATCCTCTTTCCCTTCCCCTTGCCCTCGGGCGCGAGCCTTACCTCGAAGCCCTTGAGCCCCTCCACCCCTGAGAGGCATCCATGCCAATCGACCTTTTTTTCCTCATACACATAGAAAGAGGCGACGGCCTGGTTGTCTATCGGGCTTGTACCGACCTCGACGGTGTATATCCCGTGCTTTTTCGCGGAAAGCGCCCCTTTTATCCCCTTGAAGGCCCTGTTAACGGACGGGTCTGCTATGGGGCACTCCTCTATATCGATGACGCTGTGGCTCTTCTCCCCGAAGAAGCCCCACGCCCACTTATCGACATGAAAAGACGCTCTCCCGCGGTAATTCCAGGGGTTTGCGGCCTTTACCGGCGAAGAGAACTCGACCCCCTCGACCTTGCCTATCCTTTTAAGGGTCTCCTCGAATATCCGCTCCTTCCACTCGGCCTGCCCTTCGTAGGAGATGTGTTGTAGCGCGCACCCCCCGCACGCGCCGAATACCGGGCAGGGCGGCTTGGCCCTCTGAGGAGACGGCGAGACGACCTCGACGAGCGCCCCCTCCGAGAACCCCTTCTTCTCGGTGATGACCTTTACGCGCGCCCTGTCCCCGGGCGCGGTAAAAGGCACAAAGACGACCTTTCCGTCTATCCTGCCTATGCCCCTGCCCCCGAAGGCGAGGGATGTTATGTCAACGATATGTTCCATGGTCTGCTCCTAAAGAATCAGGGGAAACTTTTTATAAAAAGTTGCGCTCGGCGCGCGGCCGGTTTCAATCGGAGCCTTTAAGGCAAACCAATTAACAGCCGATTGATCCGTAGTTGCCAGTCCGGCGAGGACCCCTGAGACCCCTTCAAAAATTTTTAGTTCCAGAAAGGTCCCCCCTTAAACCCCTTGGGGGACCTTTCTGGAAGACCAAAGATTACCGAGGGTATTCGAGGGGAGTCTTTTATAGGAAGCCTCCTCAAACACCCCTCCAAGGCCCAGTCTACGAGCCCTTCATCATCCTCTTCATCTTCTCAACGGCAGATAGGGCGTCGCCGCCGTACTCGTCGGCCCCGACCTTGTCAGAGAACTCCTTTGTTACGACAGCCCCTCCGACGATGGTCATGACCTTCACGCCCTTGTCCTTAAGCTCCTTTATGACCTTGTCCATCTCCATGACCGTCGTCGTCATGAGAGCGGAGAGCCCGACGATATCGGCCTTTTTACTCACCGCCTCATCGATTATCCGGGCGGACGGGACGTTCTTCCCGAGGTCGATGACCTCGAACCCGTGGTTCTCAAGGAGTGTGGCGAGTATGTTCTTGCCGATGTCGTGTATGTCGCCCTCGACGGTAGCGAGTATGACTTTGCCGAGCGACGGGCCGGTCTTGCCCTTGAGCTCCTTTTTAAGCCTCTCGAAGGCCCTCTTCATGGTGTCCGCCGAGAGCATCACCTGCGGGAGGTAATACTTGTTGCAGGCAAAGAGTCGCCCGACCTCTTCGAGGCCAGGGACCAGCCCTTCCCCGCTTATCCTGATCGGGTCCCAGCCCTCTTTCAGGGCCTCTTCGACAAGGGAGACTATATTCTCCTCGTCCCCCTCGATAACGGCCTTTTTGAGCCTCGCGTCGAGTCCCTGCGGTGCAGCCACTACGGAGTCGAGGCCGGTCGCCGAGTCGTTCACGGTTATGTGCCTGACTGCCTCTGTTGCCGCCTGGTGCCTCTTTATGTACCTCTCCGCGCGTATGTCCTGATTGAGGAGCACGAGCGACGAGTGATAAGCGTCCATCATCGCCTTGTTGTTCGGGTTGATGATCGCCGAATCCAACCCCGCGGCTATGGCCATCGTAAGGAAAGATGCGTTTATTACCTCTCGCGCTGGCAGGCCGAACGATATGTTAGAGACCCCGAGGACGGTCGTCAGCCCGAGCCTGTCCTTCAAAAGCCTTATGGCCTTGAGCGTCTCTATCGCGCTCAACGGCGCGGCGGATACGGTCATGGCGAGGCAGTCGACTATCAGGTCTTCCTTCCTCATCCCGGCCTCGAGCACCTTATTCAATATGCGCTCTGCTATGTTTACCCTGCCTTCGGCGGTCTCCGGTATGCCAGAGTCGTCGAGCGTTAGCGCGAGAAGCGCGGCCCCGTATTTTTTGGCGAGCGGGAGTATGGTCGAGAGCTTCTTCTCCTCCCCGCTTATCGAGTTTACAAGCGGCCTTCCGTCAGCGGCCTTGAGCCCCGCCTCGACCGCCTCGGGGGATGATGAGTCTATGACTATCGGCAACGTCGAGTTCTCGTTCACGGCGAATACGGCCCTGCCCATCGCCTCTACCTCGTCTATGCCGGGGACGCCGACGTTGACGTCGAGAGCGTGCGCGCCGCTTGCTGCCTGCGCCCTCGCCTCGTTTCTTATACCGGCGGTCTTCCCCTCCTTTATCTCCTGCGCGAGCGCCTTCCTCCCCGTAGGGTTTATCCTCTCTCCTATTACTATAGCCGGGAGCCCCCCGCCGAATAGCGTAAAGGAAGTCCTGCTGGCGAGCGCCGTGAAGTTCTTTTTCTCGCGGGTAACGGGCTTCAAAGACTTGAAGACCGTACCCATCTTCCTTATGTGCTCTGGGGTCGTGCCGCAACAGCCGCCGAGGACGCGCACGCCGGAGGCCACGAGCCTCGGGACGAACGAGGCCATCTCCTCGGGCGAGGCCGGAAAGACCGTCTCGGTCCCCTTGAGTACCGGTATCCCGGCGTTCGGCTGTACGATGAGAGGGATGTCCACAACCTTCGACATCACGCTTACGGCCTGGTATATCCCTTCTATGCCCAATGAGCAGTTCGCTCCTATGCAGTCGGCGCCCAAGGCCGCGGCCATTATCGCGAATGACTCGGGCGGCGTGCCGAGGACCGTCCTCATCGTCTGGTCGAAGGTCATGGTGGCGGCTACAGGGAGGCCGACGGACTTGGCGGCCATTATGGCGGCCTTCATCTCTTTTATGTCCATCATCGTCTCGATGATGACGAGGTCGGCCCCGCCATCCTTGAGCGCTTCGGCCTGCTCGGTGTAGATGGCGAGCGCCTCGTCGAAGGACATGTCGCCGACGGGTTCCACGAACCTCCCGGTAGGCCCGAAGCCTCCGGCGACGAACCGTTCCTTCCCCGCCTCCTCGCGCGCGCACCTTGCCGCCGCGATGTTTATCTCCTTCAACTTGCCTTCGAGGCCGTACTCCGCGAGCTTGGCCCTGTTCGCGCCGAAGGTGTTGGTCGTCACGATGTCAGAGCCCGCCTCGATGTAGGCGGCGTGGACCTTCCTTACCATGGCGGGGTCCTTAAGGCTGAGCTCGTCCGGACAGCCTCCGGGCTTCAGGCCCAGCCGCTGGAGCATGGTGCCGGTCGCTCCGTCAAAGAGGAGCGGACGCGCGTTCAAGGCTTCGAGGAATCTGTTTTTCATCAGGTTCAGGTCTCCGAATGGGATTAAACCGTACATTTTATACTGTTAGCCGCCCGCAGGCAAGAAGGAGTTTTGGGCCATTGCGGGCCCATTGAAATTATCCCTGTTTGCCGATATAGTACCTTAAATTTTCCGCGCTCAGGAGACACTTATGAAGCGAATGCTCGTAATACTGCTACTCATGCTCACGGCCTGCGCCGTACAGAAGACCGTTGAAGAGCCTGATGTGAAGAAAGAACTCTCCTTCCTTCAGGTCTTGAGGTACAAGGCCCCTGGGGAGACGCTCCTCACACACGAGGACAAGTGGTATCTATATGACGCGAAGTTCGACTACGTGGTAAAGGGCGAGTTCGACAACGCGAACATGATGTACGGCTCCTGCCCCATAGCCAAGGCCGACTACAAGGTGACGGACAAGGAGACGCGGCTCGTCATCAGGGAGGCGACCTATAACCAGTGGCCGTGCGACCCATGCCACGCCAGATAATAATAAAGGACAAGGAGAGCAGATGAAACAGCCAGCGTTCACCGCCGCCCCGCACCCCGACATACCTATCACCGTAGGGACCGAGCTCCTGCTCGAGCTGCTGGATCTAAAGCTCAAGATGCGCGGCGAGCTCGTGGGAGGGGAGCACCGGAGATACCTCATAGTCAAGCTCCCCGACGAGGACCTCGGCTTCAGCGCCGAGTCCCTCAAGGGGTCCAAGATGATAATCCGCTACCTCTTCAAGGGCTCGATATACGGGTTCAAGTCGGAGGTCGTGAACACGCTCGCCTCGCCTTCGAGGCTCGCCTTCGTCTCTTACCCCGAAAAGGTCGAGGAGTTCAAGGTGAGAAACACGCCGAGGTACGAGTGCATACTGCCGGGGTCGGCCGAGCTCGGCAGTGAAGCCATCGAGATAGTCTTCATAGACATAAGCCTCAAGGGGGGCCGGGCGATCATAAACACCGGAGAGCTCCGGGACAGGGACAAGGCCCTCGGCGCGCTCGACATAGGGAAAGAGCTCGCGGTATCGGTACAGCTCCCCGGCGCCGAGGAGAGGCTCCGTTTCCAGTGCGAGGTGAAGAACCTCTCCAGGGACAGCGAGCGCGTCGTAGTCGGGCTCCTCTTCAAGGAGTCCGACGGCAAGGCCGAAAGCAAGCTCTCCACGTTCCTCACCCTTATCTCAGCGGTAAAGCCGAGGGAGTGAGGGCGCTCGGCGCTCGGCCAGAGTCTCGAACGGGCCACCGTGGTAACTCAAGCCTGATGACATAAACAAAGGGCGGGGCTACTTAAAGGCCCCGCCCTTTTATCATCTCTACGGCGGGTTCAGGTTTGCAACCTGAACCCTATAATTCGTACAACCACTGCGCCATATAAAACGCCGACTCCGCCCGTTTAGAAAACACTGGATTCCCTTGAATGCGCGCGGGAATGACGGTATTACTCCCCCTCCCTTGGAGACCTTGCATAAGACACTGGATTCCCGCTTGAAGCACGCGGGAATGACAAAATGGGATGGTTTTGTATGTCATTCCCGAGGTTTTTATCGGGAATCCAGTTCTAAAAACCTGATGTCATGCAGACATACGGGTTACGCAAAAATCCCCCTCCCTTGAAGGGGATTGAGCTCGGGCGCGGCCAGAGTCTTGAACGGAGCCTCCGGGGTAAATCGAATCCCTGCCGTTCATTACGGATTTGCCCTGCCGGCCAGGCCCCCCTCACCCTCCGCCCTCTCCCACAAGGGGGAGAGGGGATTATAAGGCCCTTGCTCCTGAAACTCGAGTGCCGTCTAGCTTAGCGTTTTGAGATCGCCGCGTCGCTACGCTCCTCGCGATGACATACAAATACAAAAAGGGCGGGGTTTCTCCGTCCCCGCCCTTTTATCGTCTCACAATAAACCCCGGGACTAACCGGCCCATCCGCCAAAGGGACTACCCTGTTCAAAAACCATACACTTTGATTAATGCAGGATTAAAAAAAGCCCCCCTCCCCTGTTTTGCGTAAAGCCCGTTTTTCGCCCTGCCGATATATAAACTAAGTACAGGCTACATCTAAAAATTAGGAATTTTTTCTAAGGTCAAGGAAGGGCGGAAATAAAAAGCGCAGCATATACGGTAATATGTGAGCATTTTTATTTACGCCCTGACGCAGAGATTAGGAAAAATAACAATTTTTAGAGTAGCCTACAGGGAAGTAGAGGCAATCAATCACATGGAGGTGAGCGTATGCCGTACTTACAGCACCATCTGAACAGCCTGCACATATTCTGCAGGCTCCGCGCGCTGGGTTTGAGCAAGGCGACGGCGATAAGGCTATCAAGGCTCTGGGAGTTCCTGGTCCACCCGTTCGTCTATCTATGGGTCCAGAACGTCCCGGCAAAGGCGGTCGTAAAACGGAGGCTTTGAGAATGCGTGCGCGGAAACGGGGAGGCTTATCCGAGCTTAAGCTCCGTGTCCTCGAGCTCTTTTATCCTGTCCCTGAGCTCGGCGGCCTTCTCGAAATCAAGCCCCTTCGCCGCCTTCTCCATCTCCTTCCTGAGCGACTTAAGTAAGTTCGGTATCTCGTGCGGAGGCACATACTCCGCCGTCTTCTCGGCCGCGACCGGCCCCTTGACCGTGTAGTAATCCCCCTCGTAGATCGAGCTCAGGATGTCCTTTATACTGCTTTTTATCGTCTCGGGCGTTATCCCGTTCGCCTCGTTGTAGCCCGCCTGTATGAGCCTCCTTCTTTCGGTCTCGCCCATAGCCGCACGCATCGAGTCCGTGACCCTGTCCGCGTACATGATGACCTTGCCGTTGACGTTCCTCGCCGCCCTGCCGCAGGTCTGTATGAGCGAGCGCCCGGAGCGGAGAAAACCCTCCTTGTCGGCGTCCAGTATGGCTACGAGCGAGACCTCCGGGATGTCGA
>JACREV010000218.1 GCA_016218095.1 Deltaproteobacteria bacterium
AGCCAGAGGAGCTTGCCGGGCCTGACCATCTGCGCCGGGTATATCGCCTCGGTCCCCTTCAATACCTCGCGGAGTATCACGGCCTTCTCCTTGCCCGAGACTAGGAAGAGCGCGTTAGAGGCGTTGTTTACCGCCTTCAATGTCATGGTGACGCGGTGGGCCTTGAGCTTCTCCACGTAGTTGTCGATGACGAGCCTCTCCTCCTCGAAGAGCGCCTTTGTCGCCGGGAATATCGAGAGCGTGTGCCCGTCCCTGCCGAGGCCGAGCAGTACCATGTCGAAGACCGGGGCCTCTCCCGCCTTCAGGCCGAAGTGGCTTCTTACCTCCTCTTCGTAGGCCAGTGCCGCAGACATCGGCTCGTCCTCGCCCCTTATCCTGTGTACGTTCTTATCCGGGATATCTACCCTGGAAAGGAGCGCCTTTGAGGCCATCCTATAGTTGGATTCAGGGCTATCCGGGGGCACGCACCGCTCGTCTCCCCAGAAGATGTGGACCTTCCCCCATTCGATCTTCTCCGAGTACTCCGCGCCGAGGAGCGCATACAGCCTCTCCGGGGTCTTGCCTCCGGAGAGCGCCACGTTGAACGAGCCCTTTGCCCTTATCTTCCTCTCTGCCGTCTCGGCAAAGGTCTCGGCGGCCCTCCGGCTCATCTCCTCCGGGCCGCCGTAGACATATACGTAAACATAGAGACGCTTGGTTTTTTCCATTTCCTCGAACACGCGAAAAGTTTTATTTGCAGGCGGACCAGGGAGAGGTCCGGGAGACGGACTCTCATCCTACCCTCTTCACCCTCCTCTTCTCATCGGGCGTAAGGAGGCCGGCCGCGTGCGCCGCGGCCCCCAGGAGCCCTGCCATGCTGTTCGTGACCACCTGGACCGGCATCCGCGAGAGCATCTCCTCGAACCTCCCCTTTGACCTGAAGGCATCGATGAAGTGGGGCTTCTCAAAGGCCTTGAGTATCTTCGGCGCTATGCCCCCGGCGACATAGACCCCTCCGACCGAGAGGGTCTTCAATGCGAGGTTCCCGGCCTCCGCCCCGTATACGGAGAGGAAGAGGGCGAGTGAGTCCGAGCAGTTCTCGTCCCTCCCCTCCATCCCCTCCTCGGTGATGACCGCAGAAGGGTCTTCGGCAGAGAGCCTCTTTCTTATGTACGCGGGCTCAATCCTCCCCTTTGTCTTTATGAAGTTGTAGATATTGACTATCCCGGGCCCTGAGACGACCCGTTCGTAACTCACTCGGCCGTACTCCGGGAGCAGGAACTCAAGGAGCCCTATCTCGAGCGCGTTCCTCGGCGCGAAGTCGGCGTGACCGCCCTCGGAGCCGGAAGGCATGTGTTTTTCCCCGTCCCAGAATATCACCGCCTCGCCGAGCCCGGTGCCGGCGGCGATGAGCGCGATGTTGCCGTCCCTCCTCGTACCCTTCTGGAGCGCATGAAGGTCCTTATCCGTCAGGAGCGGGAGGCCCCAGGCGATCGCCACAAGGTCGTTTATGAGCGCGGTCTTCCCTATGCCGAACCTTTTCCCCAACGCGCTCGCGTCCACAATCCACGGGAGGTTAGTGAGTCTGCATACGCCCTCTTCGACCGGGCAGGCGATCCCGAACGACGCGGCCGAGACCGCCTCGCCCTTCTGCAGGAACCTCTCGATGACCTCCTCCGGGCCGGCAAACCCGGCGTTGGCAAAAGACTCCTCCCTGAGGGGCCGCAAGCGCGCCCCCATGTCCTCGAAGAGGCCGAGCCAGGTCTTTGTGCCGCCTATGTCCCCGGCGAGTATGAGCCCCATCTATTCGTTCCTCCAGCGCCGCCCGTCCTTCGACATCAACTTGTCCGCCTCGGTCGGCCCGTAGCTCCCGGCCCTATAGAGGTTCACGTCGGGCGCGCCCTTGCCGCTCTTCTCGATGTATTCGAGTATGGGGGTCAGGAATTCCCACGAGAGAGAGACCCCGTCCTTCCTTACGAAGAGCGTCTTGTCCCCGAGCATGCAGTCCATGAGCACCCTCTCGTATGCCCCGAGCGTGAGCCCCCTGTACCCCTCGAGGTAGGAGAAATCCATGAAGACGTCCCTGAGGCAGACCCTGGAGCCGGGGTACTTCGTATGGAACTTAAGCTGGATCCTCTCCTCCGGCTGTATCTTCAGGATCAGCGTATTCGGCCCGATCTCACCGCCTATAGTGTCCTTGAACATGAGGTGCGGGACGTTCCTGAACTGGACGGAGACCTCGGAGAGCCTTTTTTTGAGCCTCTTGCCGGAGCGGAGATAGATGGGCACGCCCTGCCACCTCCAGTTGTCTATGTAGACGCGCATCGCGGCAAAGGTCGGCACCTGAGAGGACCTCGCCACACCCTCCTCCTCCGTGTAGCCCGGGACCGCCTTCCCGTCTATTTCGCCCTCGACGTACTGGCCGAGGCAGAGCCAGTCGTCCATGCGCTCAAGCGGCGGCCTCCTTAACGCGAGAAGCACCTTTGAGCGCTCGTCCCTTACAAGCTCAGGGTCGTATACAGAAGGCGGCTCCATCGAGGCAAGGGCGAGGACCTGCATCATGTGGTTCTGGAACATGTCCCTTAGTACACCGGCTTGCTCGTAGTACCCGGCGCGCCTCTCCACCCCGAGCGTCTCGGCTACGGTTATCTGCACGTGGTCTATAAAATGCCTGTTCCAGAGCGGCTCGAATATCGTGTTCGCGAACCTGAGCATGAGTATGTTCTGGACCGTCTCCTTGCCCAGGTAATGGTCGATCCTATAGACCTGGGGCTCCGAAAAGGACGAAAGCACGGCCTCATCGAGCCTCCTCGCGCTCCCGGTATCCCTCCCGTAAGGCTTTTCCACGACGAGCCGGGTCCAGCCGGCCTTCTCGCCCGCAAGCCCCGAAGCCCCCAAGAGCCCGGTTACCGTCTCATAGACCGAAGGCGGGGTCGCCACATAGAATATCCTGTTGCCCTTTGTGGCGAAGACCCCTTCTTTCTCTTCGAGAAAACTCGCGATCGCCGCGTACGCGCCCTCATCCCCATAGTCGGCGGAGATATAGAAGAGCCTTTTGGCGAACCTCTCCCACGCGGCTGTCTCGAACTCTCCATGGGCCTTGACCGCCTCCTCCATCGCGGTCCTAAAGCCCTCGGAATCCATTTCGGTCCGCGCCACGCCGAGGACAAAGAAGTCATCCCCGATTATCCCGGTGCGGGAGAGCTTGAAGAGCGCGGGGATGAGCTTCCTCCTCGTGAGGTCTCCGGAGGCGCCGAATATGACCATGGCCGAGGGGTCCGGGGAGAACTCCACGCATGGCGCGCCGCGCGGCTCCACCTTGCCGACTTTTATCTCGTGCGGGTCGTTTTGGAAGGCGTCTGGCATAAGGTGTCCTGGGAGGTCCGGGTTTTATGAAGTGACGCGTGTGACGGCTTCGAGCATGCGCTCATTCGCCTTCGATTTTTACGGAGTGGCCGCCGAACTCTTTCCTCAGGGCGGCGAGGACCTTTTCGGCGAACGAGTCGTCCTGCCTGGAGCGGAACCTCCTGAAGAGCGCCTCCGTTATGACCGGCAGGCTTACCCCCAGATCTACCGCCTCATTCACGGTCCAGCGCCCCTCGCCCGAGTCTTCGACGTAGCCGCTTATGGCCTCGAGGACCGGGTCTCTTGAGAGCGCGGTTTCCAGGAGCTCGAGCAGCCACGAACGGACGACGCTCCCCCTCATCCAGAGGCGGGCGATGTCCTTTAGATCGAGGTCGCCTCCGTAAGCCGACGCCTTCATGAGCTCGAACCCCTCGGCGTACGCCTCCATGAGGCCGTACTCTATGCCGTTATGGACCATCTTGACGAAGTGGCCGGAGCCGGGCCCTCCGCAGCGGAGGCAGCCGCCCTCCTGCACGAGGCTTTTGAATACAGGTTCGAGCGAGTCGAATACGGCCTTGTCTCCCCCGGCCATGATGCAGTAGCCTTCGGTAAGGCCCCAGATGCCGCCGCTTACCCCGGCGTCGATGAACATTATGCCGGAAGCGGCGAGTTCCTTGTGCCTTCTGATGGAATCCTTGTAGAAGCTGTTGCCCCCGTCTATTATGACGTCGCCGGGCTTAAGCGATTTTTTTAGCGCGGCGATAGTCGAGTCGACCGCCTCACCGGCCGGGACCATCAGCCAGACGACCTTTGGGGAGGGCGGCGCCGGGAGCGCGGAGGCGAGGTCTTTAAGGGAATACGCGCCCCTTATCCCGAGCCCCTCGGCCTTCTTCGTCTTCTCCGGGGACTTGTTGTAGCCTGTTACGATATGCCCGCCCTGATGCAGGCGCAGAGCCATATTCAAACCCATGCGCCCGAGCCCCACCATGCCTATGTGCAAGACTTCCTCCTATTTTCCAGCGGATTCGACCGCGCTCTTTATGAGGCCCTCGGCCTCCTTGAGGGTTTCGATAGACGGGTCCTTTATATTGACGAGCGCGACCCTGCAGCCGCGCGCGTCCAGAGCCTCCATGTCCCCGAACGCCTGCGAGAGCTCGAGCTCTGAAAAGCTGAACGAGCTCTTGGGTATCTTTATGTCTTCCTTCGTCTCGTGGCAGAGGATGAGGAAGAGCCCCTTGTTCGCCCCTCCCTTGTGGAGCTGGCCCGTGGAGTGGAGGTACCTGGGGCCGTACCCTAACTGGGTCGCCGCGCCGGTTGAGTCGCGCAAGGTCTTTCGGAGGTCCTTTAGGCTCTCGCCGACTGCGCGGTCCTCGGGGTCGAAGTACGCGAGCACCCCCACGTAATCGCCCTTTTTTATGAGCCCCATGAACTCCCTCAAGGCCTTTTTCGCGTCCCCGTCCTTCGCCGACGCCTTCCTGATAAGGTTATAGGTGGATTCCCCGAAGTATATCTTGAACTTCTTATCCCCTACCTCGACACCCGGGGGCGAGATCATACCCTTCTCTATGGCGCGGAGCCTCGCCCGGGTGAGCTTCTTGGCGAGCTCGACGTCGGGCTGGTCGAACGGGTTTATGCCGAGTATCTGTCCGGCTACCGCGGTTGCGACCTCCCACCTCAAAAACTCCCCCCCGAGCTCGTATACGTCCTTCATCCTGAAGGATAGCACCGGGTGTCCGGCATCGATGAGCGACTTGAGCGTTTTTTTAAGGTGCTTCTCCTCTTCCCTTATGCAGATCGAGACGAACACCCTGTCGTCGCCGTAGTCCTCGGGACGTCCCGAAGGCTCATCGACCACGGGTATGAGCCCCTTGCCCTCCTTGCCCGTCGATTCGGCTATGAGCTGTTCTATCCAGAGCCCGAAGCTTGTTATCTCCTTCGAGAGGAAG
>JACREV010000216.1 GCA_016218095.1 Deltaproteobacteria bacterium
ACTACGGGATGCTGAACGGCAGGGGCTACCCGGACACCGTAAACCCTGGGGAGCTCCCGCCGACCGACGGCGGCAACGGCTCTCCATCGCAGAAGATAAGCTCGCTCGTGACGGCGAAACAGGGTCAGAAGGTGCTCCTCCGGATATCCAACTTGAGCGTCACCAGGTTCTTTACCGTCGCCACGACCGGCCTCACCATGAAGGTCGTCGGCAGGGACGCGAAGATCCTGAAGAGCGCCTCGGGCGAGAGCCTCTACTTTGAGACCAATACGCTCACCCTCGGCGGAGGGGAGTCGGCGGACGTCATCATAAATACCGCCGGGGCCGCGCCCGGGACCTACTTCCTGTACACGACCAACATGCAGTTCCTCGGGAACAACGAGGAGGACTTCGGCGGCATAATGACGGAGATAGTGGTAAACCCGGCCTAAGAGAAGGGGAGAGAGATGAGGATAAAGACATATTTGACGTTCATGGTCCTGCTCGTCCTTTTGTCGATCTCAGAGTGCGCGAACGCGATGATAGACGGCGTAATGGGTAGCTCCTTCGACCTTGCCGCGAAGGCCGGGCGCATAAGCACCGCCGACGGCGGGAGCGTCTACGCCTGGGGCTACGCCAACGGGACCGGCCCGATGCAGTACCCCGGCGTCACCATGATAGTGGATGAGGGGGCGACGGTCGACGTCAACTTCACCAACGGCCTCCCCTACGCGTCGTCCATAGTCTTCCCCGGCCAGACCAATGTCACGGCGACAGGCGGAAGCCCGGGGCTCCTTACGAACGAGGCCGCCCCCGGAGGAACGGTCGCCTACAGGTTCACGGCCTCCCGCCCCGGCACTTACCTCTACCACAGCGGCACGAGGCCCGAGGTCCAGGTCGAGATGGGGCTTGTCGGGGCGATAATCGTGAGGCCTGCTGGCTTCAGCGAGGCCTCGCCCCGCGCTTACGACCATGCGGGGACGGCATACGACCGGGAGACGCTCTTTCTTTTGACCGAGATGGACCCGCGCATCCACGAGATAGTCGAGACGCAGGGTGTGGCCGGGCTCAACGCCACGAGCCTCCTTTCCGGATACTCCCCGTATTACTGGTTCATAAACGGGAGGAACGCGCCGGACACGATGGCCCCGGCGTTCGCGCCGTGGCTCCCCAATCAGCCCTATGACTCGATGCCGAGGATGCACCCCGGCGAGAGATTGCTCATGAGGGTCGTGAACGCCGGGCGCGACCTGCACCCGTTCCACCACCACGGTAATCACTCAACGGTAATAGCGAGGGACGGCATGCTCCTCGAAAGCTACTCCGGAGCCGGCCCCGACCTCGGGACAAAGGTCTTCACGATACAGTCGGTGCCTGGAGAGACGGTCGACGCGATATTCGAGTGGACCGGCAAGGGGCTCGGCTGGGACATATACGGCACGGGCGCGGGTTACGAGCACGCGTGCACGGACGCGGACGGAGACGGGTTTGATGAAGCGACGCACGAGTACTGCGCCGACCACGGCAAGCCGTTCCCGGTCACATTGCCCGATACGCTCGATACAATGATAGGCGCTTTTTACGGCGGCAGCCCATTTCTCGGCACGCTCGGGTCTCTGCCTCCCGGCGAGGGCGGGCTCAACCCGAACGCCGGTTTCGTATACATGTGGCACTCGCATACGGAAAAGGAGATGACCAACTACGATATCTTCCCCGGCGGCATGATGACGATGCTCATCATAGAGCCTCCCGGCGCGGCTATCGAATAAGGAGCCCCGAATGAAGAGGATAGGAACAATAGCCCTGGCGCTTCTGGTCTTGACTGTATTTTCATCGTCGGCGCGCGCGGCGGATGTCTACCTCGTTGCGAGGGCCTTTAGCGCGGTCATGCCCGACGGAGCGTCCGTCCCGATGTGGGGTTTTGCAACCGACGCCGACAATAACCTCTCGACAATCGGGTCAGAGACCCCTTCGTCGCCAGGCCCGTTCATAACCGTACCGCCGAACGAGACTACTCTTAACATACATCTCCGGAACGACCTTACGGTCCCGGTCTCTATTGTCATCCCCGGTTTATATGCGCCGCTCTCTCCGGTCAGGTTCACGGACGGAAGCGGAAGGTCGCGCGTCCAGTCGTTCACATCCGAGACCGGGCCGGGGGCTGCCAGGACCTATACATGGTCCGACGTAAAGCCCGGCACATACATGTATCAGAGCGGCACGCACCCCGCGGCGCAGGTCCAGATGGGCCTGTACGGGGGCGTCAAGAAGAACGCGTCCGCGAGCAGCGCTTACGAGGGGATAGCGTACGACAGGGAGGTCTCGCTATTTTTTAGCGAGATTGACCCGCTCCTCCATGAGGCGGTCTCGACCGGCCAGTACGGGACGAACGTCTATCCCGGAGTGATAAATTACCTGCCGAGGTACTTCCTCGTGAACGGCAAACCCTATTCCCCGGCGGACGCGCACATCTACGCGGGCGCGGTGAACGAAAAGGTGTTGCTGAGGATGCTGAACGCCGGGATGGAGGCGCACGCGCCGCTTTTGCAGGGACAATACTTCGACGTAGTCGCCGAAAACGGCAAGGCCTACAAACATAAGAAGAGACAGTACACCGCGCTGGTCCCGGCTGGGTCGACCGCGGACGCCGTCATGGTCGCGGACTCCGCCGGCACGTACCCGGTCTATGACAGGAGGCTCTACCTCACTAACAAGGAGGCCTCACCCGGAGGGATGCTCGCCTATCTTGAGGTATCCGCCTCATCCGGCCTCCCGGTATCCTCCGGCGACGCCTACGGCATGAGCGAGGACGCTACACTCTCTATCGCCGCTCCGGGCGTGCTCGCGAACGACTCGAGCCCGCTCTTAGCGCCTTTGACCGCGGTCCTCGACGAGACGGTAAAGAGCGGCGTTTTAAACCTCAACTCCAACGGCTCTTTTGTGTATACGCCGTCACCGGACTTCAACGGCGCGGACTTCTTCACCTACAGGGCCTCTGACGGAACGCGCACCGGGAATATCGCGACCGTCATGCTTACGGTAAACCCGGTGAACGACAGGCCCGTTGCAACGGCTGACACCGGTGAGACCAGCGCCGGCGTGGCGGTGGATATAAACGTGCTCGCGAACGACACCGACGTCGACGGGGACGCGCTCACCATAAGCTCCTACACGAACGGGACAAAAGGTGCGGTATCCCCCGGTTCCGGCACCCTCGTCTATACCCCGAACGCGGGGGAGACCGGCGCCGATACGTTCTCCTATACGGCTACCGACGGAGTGCTTGTTAGCGACCCGGCGACCGTAACCGTCACCATAAACCAGCCCGTGAACCAGCCGCCGGTGGCCGTGGACGACTTTGCCTCGACGAGGAGGAACGTCGCCGTGACCATAAACGTGCTTTTAAACGACTACGACCCGGACGGCTCTCTCTCTCCCTCGACCGTCCAGATAGTAACCGCGCCAACGAGGGGAGGGACGGCCACGGCCAACGCCAACGGGACGGTCACCTATGCGCCGAGGAGGGGCTTCAGGGGCACGGACGTATTTACCTACACGGTAAAAGACACGAACGGCGCGATATCGAATGCCGCGACTGTGAGGGTAAATGTCAGGTAGGCGCGGCAATTATCTCCTGGCGGCGTTCGCGCTCGCCTGTCTCCTCGTCGGCGGGTGCGGACCCAAGGCAGTCAAGGACAACGGGCACAAGGCTGCTAAGGCGCTCATCGAGGAGAGGTGGGGCGTTGTTGTCGAGGGGCTCAGGCTCGTAGCCGCTGGGTACATGGTGGACTTCAGGTACAGGGTCATGGACCCCGAAAAGGCGGCCCTTCTGCAGGACCCGAGAGAGAGGCCGTACCTTATAGACGAGGCGACCGGGAGGGCGTTCGCGGTGCCTCGTCCGGCGAAGGTTGGCGAGCTCAGGCAAACGGCCTACAACTCTCTTCCGGGAAAGGGAAAGACCTATTCGATATTCTTCGCGAACCCGGGGCGCGCCGTGAAGAAGGGCGAGAGGGCTTCCGTAGTCATAGGCGGTTTCACCGCGGAGGGGCTCATCATAGAATGATAAAAACAAAGATCACCATATCGGCCCTTGTTTTCGCGGCCATCCTGACTCCGTCCGTTGTCCGTAGCGAGATAGCCCCTGGGCTGGAATCTCTCCTCAAGACCCTCGGGGAGTCCGAAGAGGCGCGTGTGATAGTGAAGCTCAAGGGCAGGGCAGACCTCGCCCCGGCAAGACGGATTCCGGACAGGGGCGAGAGGCGCGCGTTGATAATAAAAGAGCTCAGGGGCGTGAGCGAAAGGTCGCAAGAAGAGATCCGCCCTCTCCTCGAAGAAAGCGGGAAGAGGCCCGAGGGGCTCTGGATAATAAACTCCGTCGCACTTTCAGCCACGCCCGGGCTCATCAGAGAGCTTGCGAGGCATCCGGCTGTTGAGTCCGTAAGATTCGACGCGGTCGTCCTTGCGCCCCCGGTCGTAACGGTCGAGGCGGCCCCGGAGTGGAACCTCTCCGCCATAGGCGTTGAAGAGGTCTGGGCGAGGGGGTTTACCGGAAGGGGCGCGGTCGTAGCCGCGCTCGATACCGGCGTAGACGCCGATCATCCGGACCTTAAAGACAGGCGGAGACTCGGCCCAGGGAGCTGGTTCGACCCTAACAACGAACACACGGAGCCCTACGACGCCTCGGGCCACGGGACAGCGGTCATGGGCGTCATGGCCGGGGGCTCTGCGTCAGGTGGCGCCATAGGGACGGCGCCTGATGCCGTATGGATAGCGGCGAAGATATTCAACGACAAAGGGTATGCTTATTTAAGCGGCATACACAGTGCGTTCCAGTGGGCGCTCGACCCGGACAACAACCCGGATACAAATGACGCGCCCGACGTCGTCAACAACTCATGGGGGCTCCAGAACCCAGGCGGGTGCGACAACGAATTCCTCGTCGACGTCGATGCCCTTGAGGCCGCCGAGATCTCAGCGGTATTCGCCGGAGGCAACTCCGGGCCTCTGGCGTCCACGAGCTTGAGCCCCGCGAATTACGCGGAGGGCCTGTCCACAGGGTCTTTGAACTCATCCGGGGTCGTCTCGGACTTCAGCTCCAGGGGGCCTTCCGCATGCGATGGCGGGTCCTTCCCCGATATCACGGCGCCCGGCGAATCGATAAAATCGGCAGGGCTTACGAACGGAGGCATGTATCCCGATTCATACTCGTATGTCTCGGGGACGTCTTTTGCGGCCCCGCACCTATCAGGGGCGATCGCGCTTCTGTCGTCCGCCTTTCCAACTGCCGCGCGCGCCGAGATAGAGGCGGCCCTTGTGGATTCAGCGAGGGACTTGGGCGCAACGGGCCCCGATAACTCTTACGGACGCGGGATGATATGGGTGGACGGCGCGTACTCGCTCCTCTCGTCGTCGCCTCCGGTTATCACGGATGCCGACGGCGACGGATACGCCGCGCCAGAGGATTGTAACGACAACTCCCCGTCCGTCTACCCCGGCGCAACGGAAGTCAAGCGCGACGGCGTCGACCAGGACTGCAACGGGTACGACCTGACCATAGAAGTAAAAAAAGCGGCCTATTCAAAAAGAACGGACACGCTCACCGTCGAAGCGTCGTCCTCCCTTAATTCAGCCGCCTCCTTAAGCCTCAACGGCTTTGGCTCGATGACGTGGGTCTCATCGAGGTCTGTCTGGACAAAGACGGTAAGGCGCGCCGGCGGCAACCCCGGATCCGTCATTGTCGAGGGCGTGGAAGGCTTCGCGTCCGCGGCAATAAAAGCGACGAGATGAGAAAGGGATTGTTGGGGGAGATAGGTCGCCCCGATAAGGCTTTGAAGTGGTACAGGGCGGACCTAAATAACCTCCTCTCCCGCCTTAAGCTTAAGTTCTAACCGCGTCAGATTTTGTCATTGCGAGCGAAACATCGCTTCTCTTTGAGGACTTATCTTCTGGAGATGCTTTGTCGCAATGGCTCCTGTCAGTAAAGAAATGTCCCCAGAGCTGTCTTCAAGCCACTTCTACTCCTTCATGCCACCAACTAACTAATAACCTTTTGTCATTGACCCTGAGTGCCATCTGCTCCTTGACCTTTTTCGATTTTTTCGAGATGGCTCTGAAAATAATGGGTGATGGCGAAACTCATATCTTTCACGGTAATTATTTTGCAGACACTACTCGGGTTAAATAGGGTCTACATTTTGTGGATATATATTTTGAATATTATTTTCATTTAATTGACTAAAAGTAATTTTTTAGATATATTAATGTTCATCCGACCACAAACTAACACCAAACGCAACATTTTTCTCCATGCGGGGAGGGATTTTAGTTAACCTTTAGGGGCTACAATTAAACTGCATCTAAACAACATCGGAGGGAAAAAATGAGGAAAATGTCACCGCGTTGCTGTAACTGTGGTTCAAATAGAATTGCAGAACCTCTTTTCGATGCTGTTTACATAAAAAGATGCGTTTGCGGCGCTTCTGGAATTTTATTGAAAAACAAGAAAAAAGGCTATTCATCTAAATGTAAGAGGAGGATATCTGCGAAAACAACGTAGACATTTTTTTGAGAGAGGAATATTTATAGCTATTGTTTTATTATGTATATTCCTCCCATTGTAGCGCGTTGAGATAAAAACAACAAAAAATCGTTATAATGACCTCTTCGGGTTTATTTGACTGTATCAAACCCCATTTGATTTTTCCTTCCTTTTAATCCTTTCTCTCTCAGTAATTCCTTATGAGCAGTTCTTCCCGC
>JACREV010000217.1 GCA_016218095.1 Deltaproteobacteria bacterium
ACCCTGTCGTCGCCGTAGTCCTCGGGACGTCCCGAAGGCTCATCGACCACGGGTATGAGCCCCTTGCCCTCCTTGCCCGTCGATTCGGCTATGAGCTGTTCTATCCAGAGCCCGAAGCTTGTTATCTCCTTCGAGAGGAAGAAGGTTATCTTGTCCCTGCCCGCCCTGCCGAATATCCCGAGAGCGGCGCCGAGCATTACGACGGGGTTTTCCCTTTCCTTCATGCACGGGTGCGTGGCCGCGGAAATGCCGCTTGCGTAATAAAGGAGCTTGCCCACGTCTATGCCCGAGACCGCCGCGGGCACAAGCCCGAAGTAGGAGAGCGCCGAGAACCTCCCGCCTATGTCGTGCGGGTTGATGAACAGCCTCTTGAACCTGTACTTCCTCGAAAACCCTTCAAGGGGCGTGCCCGCGTCGGTTATGGCTATGAAGTTCCTGCCCGCCTCCTCGCCCTTTGTCTCGTAGAGGAGGCCGTAGAAGTAGTCGAAGAGGCTCAAGGGCTCGATCGTCGACCCCGATTTGCTCGATACGATAAAGAGCGTCTTTTCAGGGTCTATCTCCCTCGTCACGCTCTTTACGGCCTCGGGGTCGGTGGAGTCGAGCACTATGAGCGTCGGGAATCCGGGGACAGGGCCGAAGGAATCGCGGAGCACCAGAGGCGCCAGCGACGAGCCCCCCATGCCGAGGAGGACCGCGTGGCGGTAGTTTTCTTTTTTGACGTCGGTTGCGAAGGACGTGATTACCTCGAGGTTGTCCTCCATGAGGTCGGGGAGCGTAAGCCACCCGAGCGCGTCCTTTATGAGCCTTCTCTCCTCGGGTCCGTCCTTCCAGATGGTCGGGTCCTTTGCCCAGAGCCTCTCCAGGAAGTTCTCGTTCCCTATCTCGTCGAGGGCGGCGGTTACCGGCCCTTCGAAACCGTTCAGCGCGTAGCTCGCCTCGAAGGCCTTCTTCTCCTTCATCGCCTTCCTCTTCGTCGCTATCGCTTCTATTATGAGCCCTTGAGACCTCTTTTGAGAAGCGAGAGCGTCCGCGAGGAGGGTCTCGGCAAGGGCCCTATAGTCGAACCCGAGCGCTTCCAGTTCGGAGAAGACCTTGGATGCGCTCCCCAGGTCTTCTGAGAGGCGGCGCCTCACCTTGCCGTGGTCGTAGAAGGCGAGGAGCGTCTGGAGCGGCATGGCGCTTATAGTCCCGGGCTCGGCGAGCTCCTCCACGTACATCGTGTCCGGGTATCTCGGGTTCTTGACGCTCGTGGAGGCCCAGAGGAGCCTCTGAGGGTTCGCGCCCTCGTCCTTTAATCTCTTGAAGCCCGAGCTTTCGAATATCTCCCTGAACTTGAGGAATGCGAGCTTGGCGTTGGCGACTGCGCATCTGCCGAGGAGGGCCTTAAGACGCGCCTTCTCGTCGTTCGACGCCGACGCCTCTATCCTTTCCTCGATCCTCTTGTCGATATGGCTGTCAAACCTGCTCACGAAGAAACTCGCAACACTTGAAACGCCGTCTATGGGGTGCCCCGCCGCGACCCTCCTCTCCAACCCCTTCACATAAGCCCAGGCCGCCTCCTTGTAGCGGTCCATGGAGAAGAGGGACGAGACGTTCACATTGAAGCCCTCGAAGGTAAGCTCCTCTACGGCCCGCAGCCCCTCGGCGGTAGCCGGGACCCTGACCATGATGTTCTGCCTGTCAGTGAGGGTGGCGAGGGCGCGGGCCCCCCTGACCGTCGCGTCGGGGTCGTTGGCGAGATTCACGTCGATATCGAGGCAGGCGAAGCCGTCTTTCCCGGCCGAGAGGTTGTATACCGGGTAAAGCGCGTCCGCCGCGAGTCTCGTATCCCTCGTCATTATCCTGGAGGCGATATCCCCGTCTTCAAGCCCCTCGGCGGAGAGCTTCTCTATGTCGTCGTCGTACTCCGAGGTGCCGTTTACGGCCCTTTCCAGTATCAACGGGTTTAGCGTCACGCCCGTGACGCCGTACTCGTCTATCATCCTTTTGAGTTCGCCGGAGGTGACGAGGCCCTTGCGGAGGTTGTCATACCAGATGCTTTGGCCGAGCTTCCTTAGGATAAACAGGGGGTCCATGTTACAAACGGCTCCTTAGAACGGATTTGGGCGCTTTCCCATACCGCTTATTATACATGAAAAATGAATAGTTTGAGGGGCTTCGTATGCACCCGGAGAACAGGGCGCTCTGGAAACCGGCATGGGCTGGGGATATATCGGGATAAACGGCCGGATGCGCCAGCGTGCTTCGCGGGCGCATCCTTGGCATGTAGTTCTCTAATTGCCATCAGCCCGGTCGTCCCCGGAATGGATTTCGAGAAAACCAGCCTTTGATCCTTTTAACTTGGCGGTATGGGACAAGACCTATAATCTATCGAGATAGAGGCCTTTTTTGCGGTTAAGGAGGCCGAGCGACCTCTTCGTTATCTCTTCGACGGTGAAGCCGTACTTCTCGAAAAGCGTCTTGTACGGGGCCGAAGCCCCGAACCTCTCTATGCCGAGGACGCCTCCGTCGCTTCCGGTGTAGCGCTCCCAGCCCATCGGAGAGCCCGCCTCTATCGCGAGCCGCACCCTGGCCTCATGAGGCAGGACAGACTCCCTGTAGGCCTCGTCCTGCCCTTCAAAGAGCTCCCAGCTCGGCATGGCGACGACGCGCGCGGCAACGCCGCGCCTGGAAAGCTCATCGTACGCCCCGAGCGCGAGGTGGACTTCAGACCCCGTGGCTATGAGGATGATCTCGGGGTCCCCTTCCGCGGGGTCGGCAAGGACATACGCGCCCCTGGAAAGGTTCTCGGCTGGCGAGAACTTGTCGCGGTTAATGACCGGGATATTCTGCCTCGTAAGTACGAGCGCCACGGGGCCGCTCTTTCTCGATAACGCCTCTTTCCAGGCAAAGGGGACTTCCGTAGCGTCCGACGGCCTTATGACCGTAAGGTTCGGTATCGCCCGCAAGGCCGCTATCTGCTCTATGGGCTGGTGCGTCGGGCCGTCCTCGCCCAAGCCTATGGAGTCGTGCGTGTATACGTAGACTACGTGGAGATTCATAAGCGCGGCGAGCCTTATGGGGGGCCTCATGTAGTCGGAGAATATGAGGAACGTCGCGCCGTAGGGGACGATAAGGCCGGAGAGCGCCATGCCGTTCATGATAGAGCCCATCGCGTGCTCGCGGACGCCGAAGTGGATGTTCCGGCCCGAAGCGCCGGGGGCAAAGGTAGAGAGCCCCTTAAGGAAGGTATTCGTCGAGGGCGCGAGGTCGGCAGACCCCCCTACGAGGAACGGCGTCTTCGAGGCTATGGCGTTCAAGACCTTGCCTGAAGCGCTCCTCGTCGCCATCGGTTTTTCTTCTTTTGTAAAAGACGGGAGGGCGGAGGCCCAGTCGGCGGGTGCTTTTCCGGAAAAGAGAGAGTCGAGCTCCGCGGCCTCAACCGGGTACGCCTTCCTGTACTTTTCGAAGAGTCCGTCCCATTCCTTCTCGGCTGTAGCGCCTTTGGCAACGGCCTCCCTGAACGATGAGAGCGCGGCCTCAGGTATGTAGAAGGCCGGCTCGAGCGGCCAGCCGAGCTTCTCCTTCGTGGCCTTTACCTCAGCGGCGCCCAAGGGCGCGCCGTGGACCTCGGAGGTGTCCTGCTTACCGGGGCTCCCGAAGCCGATATTCGTGCGGGAGATGATGAGCGAGGGGCGCGTCTTTTCGTCTCTTGCGGAGGCTATCGCGCATGCTATGCCCGAGAGGTCGTTGCCCCCGACCTTCTGCACGTGCCAGCCCATCGCCTCGAACCTCTTGCCCACGTCCTCGGAGAAGGCGAGGTCTGTCGTGCCCTCTATCGTAATCTTGTTGTCGGAATATAAAAATACGATCTTCCCGAGCCCGAGGTGGCCGGCCAGAGACGCCGCCTCGTTCGACACCCCCTCCATGAGGTCGCCGTCGCTCGTTATCGCGTAGATGTTGTAATCGAAGAGCGGGAAGCCGGGCCTGTTGTACCTCTCGGCGAGATACCTTTCGGCCATGGCCATGCCGACGCCGTTTGCGAAGCCCTGCCCCAAGGGGCCGGTCGTCGTCTCTATGCCCATCTTCAGGTCGTACTCGGGGTGGCCCGGCGTGTGGGAGGACCACTGCCTGAACCTCTTGAGTTCGTCGAGCGGGAGGGCATAGCCGGTCAGGTGCAGGAGGGAATACAGGAGCATCGAGCCGTGGCCCGCCGACAGCACGAACCTGTCGCGGTTGTGCCACCCCGGGTTTTTGGGGTTGTGCTTGAGGAAGCGCTTCCAGAGCACATAGGCCATGGGCGCGTCCCCCATCGGCATCCCCGGGTGCCCGGAGTTCGCCGCCTCCACGCCGTCGACGGCGAGGAACCTTATGGTATTGATGCAGAGCGTGTCTTTGTCCGTAAACTCGTTCATCAAAGGCTTTTCCATCCAGACCTCTACAGAAAAAAGATTTTTTTGGAGATTATCTAAAGAAAATGGAAGGGCCTCTGCGGCCTTTCCAGGGGAGAACCGTCCGTCGATGGAGCCTCGCAAGCCTTTTTCAGAACCCTGTATTCGCCTCGGCCTTCGCCGAGCTCTGTTGCATTACCGTCTTGAACTCTTCGTTATTAGGGAATACCATGCCGCCGGTCATGATTATCTTGAAGGCGTCCTCGACCTTCATCTCAAGCGTTATTACCTCTTTTTCGCTCACGACGATGAAGAACCCGGTCGTGGGGTTCGGGGTCGTCGGGATGAAGACGCTTATCATGTCCTCGCGTACCTTGTGCTTTATCTCGCCGGAGGGCTTGTTGGTGACGAAACCGACCGAGTAGAGACCGGCCCTCGGGAATTCTACGAGGACGACCCGCCTGAACCCCTGGTGCTCCTTTGTGAAGAAGGTCTCCATGAACTGCTTTGTCGCGTTGTAGACGATACGGAGGACCGGGATCTTCGAGAGGGCCTTCTCGCCTATGCCGAGGAGCCTCTTGCCGAAGAAGTTCGTGGCGATCACCCCGACTATTAATATAAGGACTATAGTGACGATGATCCCGAGCCCGGGGACATGCACCGGGAGGAAGTTGTCCGGGTGGAACGAGGACGGCATGAGAAGAAAGACGCCGTCCATGAACCTTACTATGAGCGAGAGCACATAGACGGTGATATACAGGGGCACCACGACGAGGAGCCCTGCTATGAAATAAGACCTTAGACCCTTCTTCATATCGTAGAGCCGGCGAGTACCGAGCTTACCTTCCTTATGGAGTTCTTCCCGTCGACATAGACGAGCGCCGGGGCGTGCCGGAGGGCCTCATTGTCCTCGTAGACCGAGTAGGACGCGATAATGACGAGGTCGCCCTTTCTGGCAAGGTGCGCGGCGGCCCCGTTTACGGATATAGTCCCGCTACCCCTCTCGGCCTTTATCGCGTATGTAGTGAGTCGGTTCCCGTTACTGATGTCGTATATCTGGACCTGCTCGAATTCAAATATGCCGGCGGCTTCCATGAGGGACTCGTCTATCGCGACAGACCCCTCGTAGCCGAGGTTCGCGTCCGTGACCGTCGCCCTGTGTATCTTGCTCTTTAGCATCACGCGTTGCATGGCGTTTGAAATCCTCCTGGTTATGCTCTCAATCTTATTGAGACTATCCTGTTGTCTATGAGCCGCGCCCTGCCGATACTTACGGCGAGCGCGACGAGCGCTTCGTCTTCTATTGTATCGAGGTCTTCAAGCGATTCCTTATCGCAGACCCTTATATACTCTATCACGGCTACCGGCTCTTTCTCTATGATTTTTTTCATTATTTCAATTAAATCGCGTGCTTGCCGGACTCCGGTGGCCACCCCATCGGACGCGGCCTTTAAGGACCCCGGGATGCTTCTGGCGGCCCTTCTTTCGGGTTCCGACAAGTACGCATTTCTGGAGCTCATCGCGAGCCCGTCGCTCTCCCTTACGGTATCGACCCCGATGATATCGACGCCGAGGTTCAAGTCCCTCGCCATCCTCTCGATTATCTTCAACTGCTGGTAGTCCTTTTTCCCGAATACCGCGGAGTCCGGCATGACCATGTTGAAGAGTTTGAGCACAACGGTGGCGACACCCCTGAAGTGGCCGGGCCTCCTCTCGCCGCAGAGGTGTTTTTGTAGCTCCGTCACCTCCACGAATGTCTCAAATCCCCTTGGGTAGACATCGTCGACGCCGGGCGTGAATACGGCGTCTACCCCTTCCTCCCCTGCCATTTTCAAGTCCCTATCCATGTCCCTCGGATAGGTGGAGAGGTCCTCTTTGGGGCCGAACTGGGCCGGGTTTACGAATATGCTCAATACGAGAAGTCCGTCCTTGCCCGCGGCCTTCCGTCCGGTCTTGATGAGCTCCCTGTGTCCGTCGTGTAGAAACCCCATTGTCGGGACAAAGACGACCTTTTGCCCTTCGGCCTTCGCGGCCTTCGAGCGCGCTTGCATGAGGGTGACTTCTTTTATTATTTCCATGTCCATCATCCCCCTTTTTTAAAGGAGACCTTTGCATAAACCATATGTCCGTATAAGATCAGT
>JACREV010000223.1 GCA_016218095.1 Deltaproteobacteria bacterium
CATGCATGCGGATGAGATAATCGACGAAGACAGGTTTCCTATCCTTTACACCGCGTATACCCCCTGCTTCAGGAAAGAGGCGGGCTCTTACGGCAAGGACGTGAAGGGGCTCATAAGACAGCACCAGTTCAACAAGGTCGAGCTCGTGAAGTTCGCGCTACCCGAGACATCTTACGACGAGCTTGAAAAGCTCACCGCTAACGCCGAGGAGGTCTTAAAGAGGCTCGGTCTCCATTACAGGGTCGTGACGCTCTGCACCGGGGACATGGGTTTCTCATCCGCCAAGACTTACGATATCGAGGTCTGGCTTCCGGGGCAGTCCAAATTCAGGGAGATTTCCTCTTGCTCGAACTTCGAGGACTTCCAGGCGCGCAGAGCCAACATCAAGTACCGCCCGAAGGGCGGCAAGCCCAGGCTCGTACACACGCTGAACGGCTCGGGGCTGGCTGTAGGAAGGACGCTTGTAGCGATATTGGAGAATTACCAGCAGGCCGACGGGAGTGTAATCGTGCCCGAGGCATTGAGGCCCTATATGGGAGGCCTTGAAAAAATCACGAAAAAAGGTTAGATTAAAGAATCCCCTGCGCGCGCAAGCCGGGGGCTCCTTTTACCTCCCCTCCCTTGACGGGAGGGGACAAAGGGGAGGGTGACTTCGGCCGGGGCCAATTTCAAATCGGGCGGTTTGAGGTTCATTGAAGCTAAGCCGTCCGTTGTGATTCTGCCAGCCCGGCGAGGACTTCATCCGCCCTTATAAAAAACAAATCCCATCGTAAACACCGGGGCCTCACCGCCCCTCTTTTCCCGCCCCGCCACAATCAGTCGACAACGGAGGGTTAGGCTAATGGTAAGTCACTGGTCTTGAAAACCAGCGGGCTAACGCCCTTGGGGGTTCGAGTCCCTCACCCTCCGCCAGATTTCATTTAGAACGGTCCGTAAAGATTAATCAATTGATTCTCACTTAGGGTCACATACCCTGCGGCTTGCCGCGTTTTTAAACCCCCTCCCCCTTGATGGGGGAGGGTCGGGGTGGGGGTGAAAAAGATTTCACCCTCCCCTCAGTCCCCTCCCATCGAGGGAGGGGAAGTATTAGAAGATACCCCGCGGCTTGCGGCGAGGTAGTTCATTGCCTCCGGAAATTCTTTCCTTTTGCTACTGAGAATAGCTTAGTTTTTTTAAGATTTGGATATCTGCTTTCGCTCAACACTTACATGTTCACCATATCCGTCCATGGGCAAAAGGTGGAGTTACAGATGAGACTAATCTGATTACGCTCTGTCATACTTGTCATGCAGGTCTTTCTCCTCATTGTGAGCTTTCTCTTTTCGAGATGCTGTCGGAATCTGAAAACTCGTTTGATCATGAATCTTCGCGAAGGGCACATATTGAAGGGGTGCAAAAATATCGAGAAAAAAGTTTTAAGATAGCACGATGAGGCTGGTTAGTCAGCCTGGTAGGGTGGGCTCCGCCCACCATCCATCTTTAAAGTATCCTCACTCCGCCCCCCTTCTGAGGAAATATCCGCCCGCGCCTCCCCCATGAGCATCATTAAAAAAAGAGCACAGGAGAGGTGTGCGGCTTGAATTCCGCGTTGAAGAATAATAAATTAATAATATGCCTTACAGGGTAAAAGAGGCGGACTTTAGATTGTATGCCGCAAGTGTGCTCGACGGCCTCCCCGATGAGTTCAGGAGGCGCATGGAGAACGTCGTCGTGGTCGTGGAGGATTTTCCCTCCGTCGAGGACGCCGAGAGCGCGGGTATCCCGCGCGAAGAGCTTCTCGGGCTCTTTCACGGCGTATCTCGTATTGAGGATGAGTGGTGGGGCGGCGCGCCTGACCGACTTCCCGAAAGGATTGTGCTTTACAAGCGTAACATCGAGGACGTCTGCTCCACGAAAGAGGAGCTTGTCGAAGAGATACGCTTGACCGTTCTCCATGAGATAGGCCATTATTTCGGACTGAGCGAGGAAGAGATCGAGAGGTACGAAGACGGATAGATAGCCCTGGCTTCGCCCACTCACGAATGAGACCTTTGCATAAGACACTGGATCCCCGCTTTCGCGGGGATGACGGTATTGTTTTGTTTGTCATTCCCGAGGTTTTAATCGGGAATCCAGTTTCAAGAAACTGATCTTATACGGACATATGGTTTATGTAAAGGTATCCTCACGAAATACTTCAGGCGCGGCTCTCGCCGCGCCTTTCACTAACCCCCCCTACTTCTTCGCCGTCTCGTACTCCTTGTATTCGCTTGCGGTAAGGTTCCTGTGGCCCACGGACTGGGCTATGGCGACCTTGCCGGTCGGCATTTCCGCAGACTCCGGCCAGAGGTGATAGATGATGCCGTCGGTCGTGGCCACGAGGTCAGCGACCTCCTTTGCCTTGTCCGGCGGGAGATCGAGCACCTGGACCCTGCCCGTCTCTATCTCCTGCTTGTGGTCGTGCCAGTTCTTGTTCCATTCAGAGAGCGGGACCGTCTCGCGCGTGATGGACTTGGCTACTATGTACTCGATCTGCACGAGCCTCGCGTTCGGCTCGGTCGACTCGTAGATGAGGCACTCTATCACCGGCTCCTCCGAGAGGACCTTGCAGTAGTGGTGGTACGGCCCCATCACCTTGCCATCGACGACGTGCGGGGCCAGGACGTGTATGTCATGGCCGCTCGCGGGCGTTGCCTTTTGAGGCGCATAGGCATCCTCGGCGAGCGCGCCGCCTGCCATCAGGGACAGGCAACAACAAAACGCCGCCAACCTCAATATTCTCATGCAAGCCTCCTTTCGTTTTCCAGCGTCGGTCCGGGTAATAACCTTTTTACCCTCGCCCTGGCCGGGCGGGCAAATTCGTAACGAACGGCAGGTATCCTATTTACCTCGCCGGCTCCGTTCGAGCTTTGGCCGCGCGCCGAGCGTCCTCGATCCCCTCCCGTTAAAGGGAGGGGAGGTTTAAAAGCTGAGTTCCTGAATTGACCATATATTAGAGTATAAACCCCAACTCCTCCCATGCAAGCGGCCATGCCGCATAAAACGCCCGCAATAAATCCCTTCGACCTTCGGGCCAGCAAAAAAATCGGTGCTATAATCTTTCATATCCCGTGAGGAGCGGCCGCAAGGCCCTTCGAAAACTCTTCGAATTTTTAATCGCCCATGGAAAACGAAAATATCAACGGAGAGCTTCTGGGGTCTGTATGCGACTCCCTGCCCGTAGGGATATTGGTCTTGAACGGAGAGGGAAGAGTCAAGTACAGGAACGCCTCCGCGGACCGGCTCTGGGGAGGGGGTCTGCAAGACCTTGCGGCCTATCATGAGATCAAGGGCTGGCGGGCCTCCACGGGGGAGAGGATAGCGCCAACGGACAGGGCTTCTTTCAGGGCCATAACCAAAGGCGAGACCACGCTTAACGAGGAGATTGTCGTCGAGAACCTCTCGGGCGAGAGGAAGACGATACTCAATTCCGCCATTCCGATGCGGGACCCCTCCGGCAATATCGCCGGAGCGGTCGTTGTGGACGAAGACATAACAGAGAGAAAGAGGGCGGAGGAGGAGGCACTGAAGGGCAAGGAGCTCCTCGAAACCCTTTTCAAGTCCATCGACCTCCTCATCGCCTACATGGACTCCGGCTTCAACTTCATACAGGTGAACAGGGCCTACGCCGAGGCCGACGGAAAGGCGCCGGATTTCTACCCCGGCAAGAACCACTTCGACCTCTACCCGGACCCCGAGAACGAGATCATATTCAGGAGGGTCGTTGCGACCGGGGTCCCGGCCTACTTCTACGCGAGGCCTTTCGTATACCCGCACGCGCCAGAAAGGGGGGTCACATATTGGGATTTGACAGTACAGCCCGTCAAGGGTCCGGAAGGCAGGGTTACAGGGCTGGTCCTGAGCCTCATCGACGTCACCAAGCACATCAAGACCGACGAGGCGTTAAAAGAGAGCGAGGAGCGGCTGCGGGCGGTACTGGACAACATGGGCAACCTCGTCTATATGAGAGACCTGGAGGGCAGGCTCGTATTCATGAACAAATACGGGCAGGCTTTCTTTAAAAAGACAATGGGAGAGCTCTACGGCACCACGGTCTTTGAATTATTCCCGAGGGAGACAGCCGAGGTATTTGACGCGAGCGACAAGCTTGCTCTCCGGGAGGAGAGGACCGTCGAGGTGGAAGAGGAGTTGGAGCTCAAGGAAGGCCGACGGTACTTTCTCACAATAAAGTTTCCGCTCAAGAACGCCGCGGGAAAGACCTATGGGCTCTGCGGCGTGGTGACGGATGTAACGGTACTTAAGAAGACCGACGAGGCCCTGAAAGAGAGCGAGGCGCGCTTAAGGTCGATACTCGACAACATGGGCAACGCCGTATACTTGAAGGACCTGAACGAAAGGTATGTCTACGGCAACAGGAGGTTCCTTGAGTTCCTCAAGCTCAACGAGGCGGACGTTTACGGCAAGACGATATTCGATATCTACCCTGAGGAGATGGCGCGAGTCATACATGAGCACGACAGCGCCGTCCTTATGGCCGGGCAGAGGCTTGAGTTCGAGGAGAGGTTAGCGCTGGCCGAAGGCGAGAGGTTTTTTTTAAGCATAAGGTTCCCGTTGAAGGACACCCGCGGGGAGGCTTACGCGATATGCGGGGTATCGACCGACATAACGGATATCAAAAAGACCGAGGAGGCCCTTAAAAAAAGCGAGGCGCGCCTGCGCGAGGCCCAGAGGATAGGGCGCATGGGGGCCTGGAATGTAGATATTGCAAGGGACCGCATCGAACAGACCGACGAGGTCGCGAGGATTTTGGGGAGGAGCGCGGAAGAGGTCGACACTACCGGAAAATTCATGGAGGCGGTCCACCCCGAGGACAGGGGCTTCGTAAGCGCGTCCGTAAACGACGCGCTTTACGCGGGAAAGCCATATTCCATAGACTTCCGCATCATCCGCCCGGACAATGAAGTGCGGTTCGTCCACTCTGAGGGCGAGGTGGAGAGGGACCCTTCCGGCAGGCCCTTGAGGATGAGGGGGACGGTCCAGGACGTGACCGAGCTGAAAACCGCCGCAAGGAGACTCGAAGAATCGGAGAGGAAGTACAGGGGGCTCGTCGAGAACTCGATAGTCGCCGTCTTCACCTCAACGCTCGACGGGCAATTCCTTTACGTTAACGAGGCGATGGTCAGGATATACGAGTTCGGCTCGGCAGAGGAGCTTAAATACGAGAACGCGGTAAAGAGGTTCAAAAACCCTGCCGACCGGGAGCGGATGATCGGGATATTGAAGGAGCTCGGCAGGGTCGAGGGTTTCGAATTCGAGGGGATCACGAAGAAGGGGAACATACGGAACATCCTTATAATGGGCAGGCTCTATGAGGGCGTATTTTCAGGCATGGCCCTCGACATCACGGAAAGGAAGCGGATGGAGAACGAGGTGAGGAGGTTGAACGCCGAGCTCGAGCAGAGGGTAGAGGATAGGACGAGGGAATTAAAGAAGACCGCCGAGGACTTATCGAGCGCGAACCGGGAGATGGAGACGTTCACATACTCCGTCGCCCACGACCTCCGCTCGCCCTTGAGGCTCATAGACGGCTTCAGCATGGTGCTCTTGAAGAAGCACGGGGAGAGGCTCGACCGAGAGGGGCAGGACCACCTCGAGAGGATAAGGGGCGCGGTAAAAAGGATGGGGGCGCTCATAGACGACCTTTTGAACCTCTCATATGTCCTCAGGGCCGAGGTCTCCTACGGGACCGTAAACTTAAGCGGCATGGCCTCCGCCATAATCACGGACATGAAAAAGTCGGACCCCGAGAGGAAGGCGGAGATGACGGTCCAGGAGGGGCTGAAGGCCAGGGGGGACGAAAGGCTCATCCGCATGGTCCTTGAGAACCTCATCGGTAACGCGTGGAAATATTCGTCCAAGAGGGAGGTATCTCATATCGAGTTCGGGTCCGCTGGGCCGCTTAACGGCACGGGCGTTTACTATGTAAGGGACGACGGCGTAGGGTTCCGGATGGAGGAGGCCTGGAGTATATTCGAGCCTTTCCACAGGCTTCGGAGCGCGGACGAGTTCCCGGGCACGGGTGTGGGGCTCTCGACGGTCCGCCGGATAATCGAGAGGCACGGGGGGCGTATCTGGGCCGAGTCCGAGCCCGGCAAGGGGTCGGTATTTTTCTTTACGCTCGAAAAAGAAGATTAGAGGCGCGCGAAAACAAAACGCGCAAGGCGGCCTCACCGAAAAGGTGAGGCCGCCTTTTTTGTTCCGCAAGGACCCGATATCAGCCGATTATCGCGCTGTCCGGGTCGCGGGTCTCGTTCAGGCCCGCGACATCGAACTGGAACCCCTGGGTGTAGGGGTGCTTTTTGCCTGCCGCGTAGTCCTTGGCTATCTGGGCGTAGGTGTCCCTCGCGTCGTCAACGGAGATCCTGTCGTTAACTATCTCGGAGGCGAGGTTGAGCGCGAGGTAGTTCATCGGCTCGCTGTCGCATCTGGCGGCGAGCGTCCCGCTCGTCCTCTCGATTATGAGGCTACCGTCGAACTCGGCAAGGTCGTCGAACTTATCCGCCGGGACCTTGAAGGCTATCTCCCCTTCGAGGACGTCGTTGTGCTGTTTCGGGAAGTTGTGCGGGACCGCGTCCCTGTAGACGATTATCTCCTGCCAGTCGCCCTCGTTGTTCCATACGAGCATCGAGGGGGTCGTGGCCGCGGGCTCGCCGTATTTCGCTATCATGTCGTTGGCCGCCTTTCTCGAAGCCTCAGGCCAGCCGGAAATGACGCTTTTCGCGGAGGCCTTTGCGGATGAGCTTAACGGCGGGGGGTTACCGAACGCGCGATCAGGCGCGAGCGAGACAGCGGCGATCGCGAATAGAAGCACCGTCGAAATCGCGATGAGAGGTCTTATTTTGTGCATACCATCCTCCTTGCTTTAGAATCCATTTGACTCAGCTTTCTTGAATTGAGCTTAGCCGCATTCCCGAGTACGTTCAACAAAGCCTCATTTTCCCATTCAAAAAAAACCGGCGCGCCAAAAGGCGCGCCGGGGTTGGGTCCGGTAAAGCCATGGAATTTTTCAGTTCCTCGCTACGAGGGCCGTCGACCCGGACTTTTCTCCTGTCTTTACGACCCTGGAGTCGCAGACCTTGAAGTCATGGACCTTGGCAACGCCGGCCCCTTCAAGCTCCTTTATAACCACACCCTCGCAGAAGAGCCCCTTTTCGCCGGTCCTCTCGCCCAGGTACCTCCTGCCGCCCCTGGCCCGCACGAAATCCAGGCCCATGGCGTTGACCTCCCGGGCCATCTCCATGAGGAACTCATCAGTCATCGCCGGGTCTACGGCGGACTCCGCGCCTGCCGCAGCGCCGCCGTCTTTAATGTAATCGACGCCAAGAAGCCCACGGTTTGAATGGAAGGACGCGACCTCGGCGCCGTTATTCATAGCCCTCGACTCCTTCTCTACGAGGAACTTCGCCCCGCCGTCGCAGGACATGATCCAGTAGTCGTCCGGGCCCTCGGCGTTCAGCCTCGCCTCCTCAAGAGAGGCCTCCGTCAGCCTCGTCAGCCTCCCCTGCCTCCTGGGGATGATATAGGCCGCCTCGCCGCCGTTGTCAATGCAGAGCGAGGTCATGCGGTCGAGGAGGGAGCGGGAATCGTCATCGACGAGCCTGAACCGGCCATCAGCAGGGAGGACCTTTTCCAGGTCCATATCAGAAGCGGCCGCTATCGCCGAAACCGTAAGCATGAGGGTCAGAGCGCCTATCGCCGAAACAAGGGTCTTTTTCATATCCATCTCCTTTTGGCTCAGGGATTTGTTCGCCCCGGATGATCATTCTATATTGGAAGAACCGTGCCAAACCTCAAAACAAGAGTAACTTATTGAATTTTCAGATTATTTAAGGACTGGCCGCCATGACTCCATCCGGAGGGGTCCGGGTCAAAAATATACACTATTGCTCATTTATGGCGCGGTAGCGGAAAGCACAAGGCGTACTCTTTAATTTTTTTGGCTGATTTTCGGTCTTGATAAGAGAAAGGGAAACCACGGAAGTGGTCCCAATCGGCATACTCCATCCAGAGGGGGTTATCGGAAATTGGAAAATCTGGTAGAATTTCCGTACAAATGATTTTCAAGAGACTGAAATCGGGTAACCTATGCTGAATGTCCTTGTAGTGCCTGACGATCCGGAAAGCCCGGTCCAGGGGCTCCTTGACGGACACAAGGTCGACCTCTTTGAAAACGGCGAATCCCTCTTTCATAAGGTAAAGAGGAACCACTACAACGTCGCCGTCCTCGAAGGGTCGCTTGAGTTCATCCCCTCCATCAAGGTCGCCGACCCGAGGGTCATAGTCCTCTTTATCGGGGACCGCGACGACGTCGACGAGATCGAGATAATCGCGACCGGCGCATCTGCCGTCTTCAGGACCCCGCTCGATACGGAGAGGTTCAGGGCGGAGTTCGATAAGATCGGCGAGCTCGTAAGGGTGAGGAAGGAGACCGGGGAGCTCGAAAGGGCGTTATCCGAAAGATACACCTTCGCCGGGATAGTCGGCAGGAACCCCCGGATGCTCGAGATCTTCGACCATCTGCGGAGGATAGCCCCGTACTTCAAGACCGTGACGGTATCGGGAGAGACCGGCGTCGGCAAAGAGGAGGTAGCCAGGGCCCTCCACTCCATAAGCCCGTCTTCGAAGCACCCGTTCATCGCGTGCAACTGCGGGGCTCTCAACGAGCACCTGATCGAGTCCGAGTTCTTCGGCCACAAGCGCGGGGCCTTTACCGGCGCGATAACCGACAAGGCGGGGATATTCGAGGCCGCGGGCGATGGCACGGTCTTTCTCGACGAGATAGGCGACCTCCCGCTCTCCTTCCAGCCGCACCTCCTCCGGGTGCTCCAGAACGGGGACTTCAGAAAGGTCGGGTCGAATGCGCCCCTTAAGGCCAGGTGCAGGGTAATAGCCGCAACCAACCGCGACCTCGGAAGAGAGGTGAGGGAAAAGAGGTTCAGGGAGGACCTGTACTTCAGGCTCACCCCGCTCGTCATAGAGGTGCCTCCGCTTAAGGAAAGGCCCGACGACATAGCGCTCCTCAGCAGGCA
>JACREV010000222.1 GCA_016218095.1 Deltaproteobacteria bacterium
AGGGACCGCCTTCGGCGCTCAAGGCGAAACGACAGGCGAGGTGGTCTTCAACACCTCGATGATGGGCTACCAGGAGGTACTGACGGACCCGTCGTATAACGGGCAGTTGGTCTGCATGACCTACTCACAGCAGGGCAACTACGGCATCAACGAAGAGGACATAGAGTCCGTCGGCCCGTGGGTCGAGGGGTTCATCGTCAAAGAAGCCTGCATGTACCCCTCAAACTGGCGCTCCACCGACAGTCTCATGGGCTACCTCGCGCGCCACGGCATAGTCGGGATATCCGGGATAGATACGAGGGCTTTGACGCGCATAATAAGGGATAAGGGCGCGATGCAGGCGGTGATATCTACGACCGATCCGGATTATAAACGGCTCGTCGAGAAGGCGCGCGCATCCAAGGGGCTCGTAGGAGTCGACCTTGTAAAGGACGTCACCTGCAAGCGCCCCTACAGGTGGGAGGAAGAGCTCTGGAGGATCGGTCGCGGATACCCGAAGGGGACGACCCCGAAGCGGTTCAAGGTCGTCGCGTACGACTTCGGGATAAAGAGGAATATATTAAGGAACCTCGCAGAGGCCGGGTGCGACGTCGCGGTCGTGCCTGCCTCGACCCCGGCCGAGTCTGTCCTGCGATCTGACCCGGACGGGATATTTTTATCGAACGGCCCCGGAGACCCGGACGCGGTCACTTACGCGAAAGAGAATGTGGCGAAGCTCATCGGAAAGAAACCGATATTCGGCATATGCCTCGGCCACCAGATATTGTCTCTCGCGCTCGGAGGCAAGACCTTCAAGCTCAAATTCGGCCACAGGGGAGGGAACCAGCCGGTAAAGGACCTCACGACCGGCAAGGTCGAGATAACCTCCCAGAACCACGGCTTCGCGGTAGAGAGCGAATCTCTCTTCGGGATCGCCGATATAACTCATATCAACCTGAACGACAGGACGGTCGAAGGGCTAACGCATAAGGAACTGCCGCTATTTTCGGTCCAATATCACCCCGAGGCCTCCCCCGGACCGCACGATTCGCAGTACCTGTTCAAGAGGTTCGTTGACATGATGGAGGCGTCGAAGAAGTAAGGAATATTACGGACCGAGGTCCTTTTTAAACGGAGGGTTTTTTGCCTAAGCGTACGGATATAAAAAAGATACTCATCATCGGCTCCGGGCCGATAATAATAGGGCAGGCGTGCGAGTTCGATTATTCCGGCACGCAGGCCTGCAAGGCCTTGAAGGAAGACGGGTATGAGGTCGTGCTCGTGAACTCCAATCCTGCGACGATCATGACCGACCCGACGCTCGCGGACAGGACCTACATAGAGCCTATAACCGTTGAGATGGTCGAGAAGATCATCGAGCGCGAGAGGCCTGACGCTTTGTTGCCCACCATGGGCGGCCAGACCGCCTTGAACGTCTCGGTGAAGCTCGCGGAGGCCGGTGTGCTCGACAAGTACAACGTCGAGATGATAGGCGCGAAGCTCCCGGCGATAAAGAAGGCGGAGGAGCGGGAGCTGTTCAAGCTCGCGATGCAGAAGATCGGACTCGAGGTCCCTAGGTCAGGTAACGCCCGTACCTTCGCCCAGGCGCTGGAGATAATCGAGCGGATGGATTTTCCGGTCATCATCCGTCCGTCGTTCACCCTCGGCGGCACCGGCGGCGGCATAGCCTACAACAGGCAGGAATACGAGGAGATGGTCAAGTACGGGCTTGAGGCGTCACCGGTAAGCGAGCTTTTGGTCGAAGAGTCCGTCATCGGCTGGAAGGAGTTCGAGCTCGAGGTGATGAGGGACAAAAACGACAACGTCGTCATCATCTGCTCGATAGAGAACTTCGACCCCATGGGCGTACACACCGGGGATTCCATCACCGTCGCCCCGGCGCAGACCTTGACCGACAAGGAATACCAGTTGCTCCGCGACGCTTCGATAAAGATAATACGCGAGATAGGCGTAGACACGGGAGGCTCGAACATCCAGTTCTCAATGAACCCCGAGAACGGGAAGATCTATGTCATCGAGATGAACCCGCGCGTCTCGCGCTCTTCCGCCCTGGCAAGCAAGGCCACGGGCTTCCCGATAGCGAAGATCGCGGCGAAGCTCGCGGTAGGCTACACGCTTGACGAGATACCGAACGACATAACCGAGAAGACCCCGGCGTGCTTCGAGCCTACGATAGACTATGTCGTCGTGAAGATCCCCAGGTTCGCCTTCGAAAAATTCCCCAAGGCTGACCCGACGCTCACCGTCCAGATGAAGTCGGTGGGTGAAGCGATGGCGATGGGCAGGACCTTCAAGGAGTCGGTCCAGAAGGCGGTGCGCTCGCTGGAGGTCGGGAGCTACGGGTTCGACTGGAAGGTCAGAAAGACCCGTAGCGAGGTCAACTTCAGGGCCACGCCGGATGAGCTCGACAGCATAAAGGAGATGCTCAAGACCCCGAGGTCCGAGAGGCTCTGGTACATAATGGAGGCCCTCCGGGTCGGCATGCATGTCGACGAGATATACGAGCTTACGAAGATCGACCGCTGGTTCCTGAACAACCTCCGAGAGATAGCGGAGCTCGAGGAGGGGATAGGGAGGGCCGCGGGTATCGGCGCGGTGATACCGCCGGAGATGCTTAGACGCGCCAAGGAGAACGGCTTTTCAAACAGGACGCTCGCAACGCTTCTTAATAAGACCGAGCACGAGGTGATGGCGGTGCTCGAAGGCGCGTCCATAGAGCCGGTTTTCAAGACCGTCGACACCTGCGCCGCGGAGTTCGAGGCCTTTACCCCGTACCTCTACTCCACTTACGAGCGGCCGTTCTTCAATATCTCCGACGGGTCGAAAGAGCCCGAGTGCGAGGCCGCGCCGACGGACAGGAAGAAGGTAATGATACTCGGCTCTGGCCCTAACAGGATCGGGCAGGGGATTGAGTTCGACTACTGCTGCGTCCACGCCTCGTTCGCATTGAAGGAAGAGGGGTTTGAATCCATCATGGTCAACTGCAACCCCGAAACGGTCTCTACCGACTACGACACCTCGGATAGATTATACTTCGAGCCGCTTACCTTCGAGGACGTCATGGCGATAGTCCGGAAGGAAAAGCCGGTCGGCGTCATAGTACAGCTCGGCGGCCAGACGCCGCTCCGCCTTTCGGTCCCGCTTGAGAAGGCCGGCGTAAAGGTACTGGGGACATCGTCGGACTCCATAGACATGGCAGAGGACAGGGAAAGGTTCGACGCCCTCCTTGAGAGGCTCGCGCTCAAGAAGCCGGAGAGCGGCACAGCGCGCTCGATTGACGAGGCGGTCAAAGTCGCCGGGACCGTCGGCTACCCGGTCATGGTGAGACCCTCTTATGTGTTGGGCGGCAGGGCCATGGAGATAGTCTACGACGAGATGAGCCTCATAAATTACATGTCCCGAGCGGTCGAGGCCTCTCCCGAGCACCCGGTGCTCGTCGACAGCTTCCTCCAGAACGCGATAGAGGTCGACGTCGACTGCATAAGCGACGGGACAACCGTCGTCATCGGCGGCATCATGGAGCATATAGAGGAGGCCGGGGTGCACTCAGGGGACTCCGCCTGCTCGATACCTCCTTATTCTCTCGATGCAACGATACTCGACGAGATAAGGCGGCAGGCGAAGCTCATGGCGCGGGAGCTTAAGGTCGTCGGCCTCATGAACGTCCAGTTCGCCGTAAAGGACGGCGCCATATATGTGCTTGAGGTGAACCCCAGGGCTTCGAGGACGATACCGTTCGTCAGCAAGGCCATAGGCCAGCCGCTCGCCAAGATCGCCACGAAGCTCATGGTCGGGAAGACCCTTAAAGACCTCGGCTTCACCGAAGAGATCACGCCCTCGTATACGTCGGTCAAAGAGGCGGTCTTCCCGTTCATAAAGTTCCCCGGCGTTGATACTCTCCTCGGCCCCGAGATGAAGTCCACCGGAGAGGTGATGGGCATAGGCGACGGGTTCGGCGTCGCTTTCGCCAAGTCCCAGATAGCCGCGGGGAACAAGCTCCCGCAAAAGGGCATGGTATTCATAAGCGTCAGGGACGCGGACAAGGGAGAGATTGTGAATATAGCCGGGGACCTCTCAGACCTCGGCTTCAGGCTCATCGCCACCGGAGGCACGGCGCGCTACCTTAAAGAGCGCGGAATAGAGGTGGAGAGCGTCTACAAGGTGACAGAGGGCAGGCCCAACATAGTCGACAGGATAAAGAGCAGGGAGATAGCGATGGTCATCAACACGTCGTTCGGCGCCAAAAGTGTCGCAGACTCCTATTCGATAAGGAGGTCGTCGATAGACCTCGGGTTGCCGTACTTTACGACCGTCGCGGGGGCAAGGGCCGCGGCGCTCGGGATAAGGGCCATGCTCAAGGGCGGGCTCGACGTTAAGTCGGTGCAGGAGTATCACGAGGACCTGCTTACGGTTTCAGCTGACAAAATCACTCGATAATCCGCGAGGTTTAAAAAGAGCTTGCTTTCTGTCCGGTTTTATTTTAGAAACAGTCTAACGCACAGACCAGCATCGTCCGGCCCCTCCCTATAGGGAGGGGTAATATTTTTTGGGGGTGGAACGAAAAGGGGAGGCATTTTAGCCAGGTTATCCCGGACACAGACGGGATGCCGGAAAGCCTCTCTAATAACCGAGATGCAGAAAATACTGAAATCTCTTGGCATCGTATTCGGGGACATCGGCACAAGCCCCATATACACTCTCACCATCATCTTCCTCTTTACAAAACCTACACAGGAAAATGTAATAGGCGTACTTTCCCTGATACTCTGGACAGTAGTCACCCATGTCACTGTCGAGTACGCC
>JACREV010000225.1 GCA_016218095.1 Deltaproteobacteria bacterium
CAGGACGGGACATATCTGCCCGTCGGCGGGAGGGTCGAGAAGAAGGCGGACGTGCGGATAATATCGGCGACGAACAGGGAACTCGAGAAGATGATAGCCGAAGGGACGTTCAGGGAAGACCTCTACTACAGGCTCAAGGGCATCGTCATAAGGACGCTCCCGCTTAAGGACCACATGGAAGACCTCCCGCTCCTTGCCGCGAGGTTTTTAAAGAACGCCGCTGACGGCGCGCCCCGGAGGCTCCCGAACGGGGTGCTCGCCTGGCTCATGAAACAGCCGTGGAACGGGAACGTGAGGGAGCTAAAGAACATAATCGAGAGCGCGACGGCCCTTTCAACGGGCAGGGACATAACGATAGACGACGTCCAGATGGCGATGCACGGAGCGACAAGCGAAGAGAAGATAACGGATGAGAGGCTCGGCTCCCAGGTAGACGCGCTCGAAAAAAAGCTCATCCTCGCCGCGCTCGAAGAGACGGGCCGCAACCACTCCGAGACGGCAAGGAGGCTCGGGGTGTCAAGGGCCGGGCTCCTTAAGAAGATGAAGAGGCTCGATATATAAGCCGGTTCAAGCCCTCGCCCACTCCTTCGTAGCCTTTTGGTTACGTCCTTGAGAATCCCGCAAAGCAAACCTCCGATTTTTTAAAAATCCGGCCCCCGCCGAGCGGTCCTTTTTTCCTGTGCTAAAATTTAATAATGACCTTCGGGTGAATCGACTCTCTTCCATACAAGAAAGGAGGAGCAGATGAGGCTTTCCGGCGAGCATTGCAGGCCCCTTGACCATGGGGCGCACCCGATCCCGTATAACGAGGCGAAGGAGCTTGCGAGAGAGGTGCCTGAGTGGAACCTCCGCGACACCTCGCTCGAGAGGGAGTACAGGTTCAAGGACTTCGGCGAATCAAAGGGCTTTGTCGACAAGGTCGCCGGGATAGCGGAGGCCGAGAACCACCACCCCGACATATTCATCTCCTACAATAAGGTGTTCCTTTCGCTCTCCACGCACAGGGCAGGGGGGCTCACGCGTAACGACTTCATACTCGCGGCGCGCATAGACCAGGCCTTCCAGCCGGCCTGAGGCGCCGGGGAAAGGGAGGGAAGGTGCCCGGCTCCATAAAAGGGAAGAACATACTCGTCACCGGCGCGGCGCGGCGGATCGGAAGGGAGATTGCGCTAAGGCTTGCCCGAGAGGGCGTTAACGTCGCCATCCACTACAGGAACTCGGAAAAAGACGCGATCGCGCTCGCCCGCGAGATAGAAGGGCTCGGCGTGAAGGCATGGATCGCGCGCGCGGACTTCGAGCAGAACGAGTACGACGGGCTCATCGAGCGCGTCGTTTCCGCGACAGGCACGCTCGATGCGCTTATCAACAACGCCTCGGTCTTCACGAACAGGAGCCTCTCCGGCCTCACGCTCTACGACCTCGTCAGGAACATCCATGTGAACTCGTGGGCCCCGTTCGAGCTCGGCAGGGACTTCAAAAGGACGATGAAGCGCGGGCATATAATAAATATCCTGGATTCCAGCACGAGCGGCTACGACTGGTCACACGTCGGCTATATCATGAGCAAGCACGTACTGACGGAGATCACCCGGATGATCGCGGTAGATTACGCCCCGGATGTGCTGGTAAACGGCATCGCGCCTGGGCTGATACTGCCGCCTCCGGGAAAGGACGAGGAGTTCCTTAAAAGGATGGACAGGACAGTGCCGGTCAAAAGGCACGGAAACCCCGAGGACATAGCGGAAGCGGTCGTTTTTCTCCTTAAAAACAACTTCCTCGCCGGCGCCGTCATCCACGTCGATGGCGGCAGGCACTTGATGGACTATGCACATGGACCGCATCCTGATTAAGGGCGTCCGGCAAGAGAAGCACTGAGGACGGGTCAGAAACCACCCCGGACTTCTCCTCCCTAAACACTCTAAAGGCTACCTCTAAAAATTGTTCTTTTTCCGGATCTCTGTGTCAGGACGGAAATAAAAATGCTCACATATTCCCGTATATGCTACGCTTTTTATTTCCGCCCTTCCTTGACCTCAGAAAAAATTCCTAATTTTTAGAGGTAGCCTAAAAAGACCTTGAGCTCTCCCCAACACCCCCATTAGTCCAAAAAACACAAACCCCTTGACACTCTACCAAATGTAGAATTATACTGTATGGAGCAAAAATCAGGAGGTTATTCGAATGGTTGTATCATCAAAGAGGTTGTGGGCCCTTGTGCTTTTCATCGTCTCTTTCATCCTCTTGGCGGTCCCGGCCTCAAGGGCGGGGGTCAAGGGCGCGGAGGTCGCTATCAAGGCCGCCAGGACGAGCGAGGTCTGCATGATAAACGACGAGGTGATGAAAAAGCCCCAGATACCCGTTGTTGTCGAGGGCAAGACATATTACGGGTGCTGTCCCGCCTGCGCGAAGACGCTAACGGGCGACCCTTCGTCAAGGTACTCGAAGGACCCCCAGACCGGCAAGGAAGTAGATAAGGCAAAGGCCTTCATAACCGAGGGGCCTGGTGGGGCCGCCCTTTACTTCGAGTCGGAGGAGACGGCAAGAAAGTATTACTCGGCAAGATAAATACAACCGATAGCCTCTCTTCCTTGACGGGGGGAGGGGGAAGAGGGGGGCCCGGCGTGCCTATGCCTTAAGGCGGGCATGCGGGTGCCCCTGCCCGCCTTTCCCCCAGCCTCCCCCGCCCTTCCCTTCACTGTCAGGAATAAAAGTTATACTTTTTCAGGTTGATTTCCATACGCTTTTCATGGACAATGTAGTCTCGGTGAATGGACCGGCTGGCAACTTACCTTCTTTTAATCATTACTTACAGGCCGGACGATGGGCTCCGCAAAGACGATACTCATAGTAGAGGACAGCATAACCCAGGCGCTCCTCCTCCAGCAGTCCCTCGAAGACAGGGGCTACAGGGTCCATCACGCGCGTAACGGCGAGGAGGGGCTCTCCCTCGCCGGAAGCGTCAGGCCCGACCTCATTATAAGCGACATCATCATGCCGGTCATGGACGGCTACAGGATGTGCGAGGAGTTAAAGCGCTCCCCGGAGCTTAAGGGGATACCGATCATACTCCTTACGCGCATGAGCGGCCCTGAGGACATCTTAAGGGGCCTCGAGGTCGGCGCCGAC
>JACREV010000224.1 GCA_016218095.1 Deltaproteobacteria bacterium
CCACTCGCTGTACTTCTCCTTGGACTCGAAAGACGAGAGCTCCTTGGGGAAGTTCTTCTTCTTGAGCGCGGCCTCCGTAGACCTGCTTTTTACGCCCATTATCCCGTCCCCTGACTTTATGAGCTCCCAGTCAGTCTTGCCGGTGAAAGGGTCGGTGTAGACCTTGCGGAGGTGCCTCTTCGTTACAGGATACCTCTTATCAAGGACAAGCTCTTCGAGGCTTTTGGGATACGCCTTTGCGCCCGGGCTCTCCTCATAATACCTGCCAATGGCTCGCCTTATCTCCGCACCCCTGAAGAGGAGCTCGGCCTCTTTCTCTCGCTTCTTATCCGTTGACCAGACATGGCCCGCCACGGCAAGGCCGATACCAATCAGGGTCACTGCAAAGAGGAGCGCGAGGTATGAGAACCCCGCCTCTGTCTTTCCGCCCTTACCATTCATTGTAAGGCACGCCGTTACGCCCAACGAGGTCGCTTCCGCTCCTGACGTCATAGACGCCGTCTTCTTCCAGGACCGCGACGGCCTCCCAGGTGGCGTCGGACCCCGTGAATGGGTCGATTGGCAAGGCCCTTATGTACTTCTTCTCGACGAGCGCGGAAAGTGACTCCGGGTACTTGCCGAAGTCGGCGTAGTGCTTGTCTATCGAGGACCTCATCTCGAAGAGGTCCTCCTTCAAGGCCGCCTCCTTTGCCCTCGTGATGGATGCCTGGTACATCGGGACCGCGATCGTTGCGAGGACCCCGATGATGGTTATTACGACCATTAGCTCAAGGAGCGTGAATCCCTTCGAGCCTCTTATGCCGGGCGCGTTCACCATGTGCCGTAGGCCGTGCCGTCTATCGCGAGGCCGTCGCTTTTGGAGTAGACGTCGTAGACGTCGTCTCCCTCCTCGGGCTCATCCGGGCCGCTCTTGTAGCTCCTGAGGCCCCAGGTCTCCTCAGGCGGCAGAGACTCGTCATCGTTCATCGGGTCCCTCGGGACCCTCCGGAGGAACCGCATCACCTTCCCTGACTTCGCGCTCGTTGCGTCCTCAATGCCTTTGACGAGTGTTTCGAGGTCGGGCGGATAGCCGGTATCGTCCGAGCTCTTCTTTATCTTCCCCTCGTCCCATGCCTTCTTGTACTCGTCTATGGCGGTCCGTATTAGACGCAGGTTCTCCCTGAGCTCGGCCTCATTCGATCTTTTGACTGACATCCTGGATATCGGGATCACGACAGAGGCGAGGACGGCGATTATGGTTATCGTTATCAGCACCTCGATGAGGGTAAGGCCTTTTTCGCCGGTCCTTTTCATGGGTTTCTTAAGGTAGCGGGGGCGCCGAGCCTGGCGGCTGTGGCGGGGTCTGGTAAGGCGGCGGAAGCGGCGTCTCTGTATCGGCAGGCCCTGCGCGCTCCTCTATGAGCGGCCTCGGCGCGGGGTACTCGTCCCTCCCCGAGAAGAACCCCTCGGAGGTCTCGTAAGGCACCTCGAGCCTCCTTACTATATAAGGCGTGATCGATAGGAGTATGTCGGTCTTCACCCTCCCGCCGTCGGTGTTCGTAAATAGGGCGCCGAGGAGCGGGACCTCGCTGAGGAGCGGGACCTTCGATACCGTCGTCTTGTCCTCCTCGTTTATGAGGCCGCCTATTATCTGCGTCTCGCCGTCCTTGAGCCTTAAGACCGTCTCGGCGTTCCTCGTCCCTATCTGGTAGGCGACGGACCCGCTCGTCGTAGTGGTCTTGGCCCCGATGGAGCTGACTTCAAGCCCGAGCTTCAAGTCCACCTCGTCATCCTGCCTTATCGTCGGCTCGACGTTCAGCTTCAAGCCAACGTCCTGGTACTGGATGTTCTCGGTCGAGACCCCCTGGTTCACGGTCGTCGTTATAATAGGCACCTTGTCGCCGATGTGTATCTTCGCCTTGCTGTTGTTCTTGACGCGGATGCGCGGGTTGGCGAGAATGTTCGCGTCTATGTCCTCCTGCTTCAGGTTCAATATCGCGCTCGGGAGTCCCAGGAGGACCATGCCGCTCGAGAGCCCTTTCACATCCGCTAGCGTCGTGCCGCTCTCGGACGAGCCTAGGATGGAGGCGGTTATGCTGTCTGGGGATAAGTCCAGCCCCAGGTTCTCCGCCTTGCTCCTGTTTATCTCGACTATCTCCACGGCGAGCATGACCTCGGAGTCCGCGAGGTCGGTCGCCTCAAGTATCTTTTCGGCGAGCTCTATCGCCTCGGGGCGGGCCCTTACGACTATGGCGTTCAGGTCCTCATGGACCTGTATGTCGCGCGCCTTAATCATGGTCTTAAGGAGGTTCACGGTCTTTTTGGCGTCGCTGTTGTTGAGATAGAAGACCCTTATCATCATGTCCTCGTACTGCTGGGCCTTCTGCGGGGTCGAGGGATAAATGACGATGGTGTTTTCGCTGACTATCTTCCTTGAGAGCTTGTTGGTGAGGAGAGTGAGTTCCAGCGCCTGCTGGAACGAGGCGTTCTTCAAAAATAGCGTGGTCCTCGAGTCCTTAACGTCCTCGTCGAAGACGAAGTTTATCCCCGAGAGGCGGGATATCACCTCGAAGACCTTCTTGATGGAGGCGTCCTTGAACTCAAGCGTTATGGGCTCCGATGATTTAAGGTCGAGTTCCCGGCCGTCCATGACGACCCTCTCGTTCCTTTTCATCCTATCAAGCTCGGCTGAGGCGGAGGCGTTCTTCGGGTCGAGCGAGACCGCCTTCCTGAAGGCCGCTCTCGCCTCTCTCGCGCGCGACTCATTCAAAAGCTCTATCCCCTTGCCGTAGTAATAGACCGAATCCATCAGGCGGCGCGCCTTTTTAAGGGAGGCCTGCGCCTTATCGAGCCCGGGGTTCAAGAGCAGCGCGGCCTGGAACTCGAGTATCGCGGCCTCGTGGCTCCCGCCTGAGAGGTGGACTTCTCCCCTCTTGAAGTGGACCTCGGCGGCCTCGAACCTGGCGCGGGCGTATTTCGACCTGTAGTCGAGGTTATCCGGGTCCTTCTGGGCGGCCTCGCCGTACTTCAAGACAGCCTCCTCCCACTGGCCCGTGGCCGCGCGCTCGTCGGCCTCCTGGAGGACCCCGGTCGCCGCGCACCCGGTCATAAAGAAGACCGCTACAAGGGCGAACAATATCCTTTTAAATGCAGAGGGTGTCATATTTTCCTTATTTTTAGACGCATGTACCCAATATATTTAATAATCCATGTACGTTTTTAAGTCAATCCAAATCTTTGCGTTCTACCGTTTACAAGTATGTACGACTATCTCTTCGGAGGATTTCCCAGGCTACTTTATTAAAGGTGCGCCGACGTAATGGATTGGGATGGATTGAATTAACGGAGTGGGCTTAACTGACTGAAAACACACGAAATTTAGGCTGCCTCTAAAAATTAGCTCAGTTCTCTATCGTCCTTCCCCTGACCGTTGGGTCCATCATCTCAAGGTACGGCTCGACGAAGGCAGGCAGTTCGAACGAAGAGATAAAGGCATCCTTTGTCCGCGCCCTGCGCTCAAAAGCGCTTTCCGTATCGACCGTCTCGTCCAGAAAGATATTTTTGCGTTTCCCTCCCGTCTCGCCTTCAAGGAACGAATCAAAGACCTTAAGGGACGAGTCCTTGTCGGCGGTCAGGGCCGCTCCCGCACCCCTCATACTGCTCTTGGATACGAAGACATGGCCGCCGTCTCCGTATTGCCAGTTCTTCTTGTACGCGTCTATCGTCTTTTTGTTGCCGGAGAGCTCCGTGTTATAGATGAACGCGCTGGAAGAGTCCTTTGCCTGCACGCCTATCTCGTTCCCCGTTATCCGGGTATTCCACACAAAGACCTTCGCCCCTTCCCCGACGGATACGCCCTTGTCACCCGAACCGATCATCTCGGAGCCGAGGACCGCCACCTGGCTACTCATGAGGTCGAGCCCGTCGTTGCCGCTCCCTGAAAACCTGGATCCCATTATAGTCGCGTCCGTATAGTCGAGGTCGAGCCCGTCTCTGTTGGCCCCGGAAAATAGGCTTCGCCTGATCGTCATCCCGGAGTAGACCGCGTGCACCATGTCGTCTACGACCTTGTTATCCGAAAAGACGCAGTCCTCCACGACGACACTTTTTACATCGTGGATCGAGAGCATCGCCGAGTACTCGACGAACCGGTCCTTAAGGCCGCTGCCGCCGGAGAAGACGCAGTGCTTGAGTGTTGAGCCGTTCGCGCCTCTTCCAGCGAGCACCACAGCCCCCCACGGCTCCTGTCCTTTCCGCTGAGGTCCGAATACCACGGGCCTCCCCTCCTCTCCATCTGCAAAAAGCCTCCCCCTGACTATCAGCGACGAGTTTGGTGTAAAGCTTACCCTCGTGCCGGGGGCGATGTTCAAATCGCCGTCTATCCTCGTGACTCCGTTGACGACTACCTCTCCGGACCAGGCATACGCCTTGGCCGGCCCTTCGACCGGCACGACGGAATAGTTCCCGTCGAGCGGGAACCGCTCCATTTCAGAGGCTTTTTCAAGCTCAGCGACCTGCCCCCCGGCATATCCGGCCCTGACTGATACGACGGGCCCCTTTGTCCCGGCGATGGAGAACGCATAACTCGCGGGCTCTATTACCGCGTCCTTTACGATGCCGGATGAGTCCGGCGCCCAGGGAAAGGTCATGGCCCGCCTTGCAAAAAGAGGCGCCTCTATACTTACGACATTGCCGTTCACCGTCACATGCCGCGAGATATCCTTTGAGCGGGCCTCACCGTCCTTTGTAAAGCCTATCGTCGCCTTTGATACGGACCGCTGGGGGGAGGCGAACTCCACCTCCAGAAATCTTACAGGCGTAAACCCGTCGACCGTCAACCATATCCTTCCTTTTTCAATATCCCATGACGCGGACGGAGGGGCCGAATAGGCCGCTTTGACCTCTTCGAGGCTCTCAACCGTCAAGCGCCTGAAGTCATCCATCTCTTTAAGGACCATCGGGGGCGAATAGAAACGCGACATGTTGACGACGATGTTGCGGTCGCGCCTGATAGAGGCCTTGAGCGGCCCGGTCGCGTCCATGAGGCGTTTTAAATATTCCGCGCCCCCGGATGAAAAGAACTCTTCTACCGCCGCGTGCTTGGCCGCCATAAAGCGGTGGTCCGAGTGGAGCCGCTCGAAGACGAAGCTCGAGATCACGTCCATCGTGTTCGACTGCTTTTCGATGTTCGGTACAAAGGCGTCGTAGCTCCACCCGAGCGGGTCCCATACAACGGGCTCGAACCTGCCCTTCGCCGGGTCGAAATAGAGCCTCCAGTTGTGGGTGATGTCGAAGTGCGTGGTCCTGCAGACGGTGATGAACGCGGCAAATCGCGCCCACGCATCCATATCGATAAGGCTTAGAAGCCTCTCCGGGTCTTCGGAGTATACGGCTTTTGTGAGTTCCTTTAGAGGCTCGTTGGACTCCGGCGGGTTGTGGTTGTTGACGGCGGCCTTTGTCCAGAACCCCGGGGTCTGGAAGACCTCCCTGCCGACGACAGGGACGAGGTCCCTGCCGACTAACTCTCCGACATAGAGGTCTCCGGGCATCCGGAAATTCCTACGGAGGAACTGCTCCCCGAGCTGTTCGACGAAGAGGTAGACCCCCGAGTACCGCCCGTTCTGGTATAGGTCGACGAACTTCGCCTCCGGCGTCATGAGCCCCATCCTGGAGGCGAGCGCGTAGGAGAGATAGTTGGAAAAGACGTCCCTCGTCTTCGGCACTATGAGGTTGAACTGGCGCATGCCGTTGTAGAGCCGCCCCTTGCGGGTCTTAACGCGGATCGACTTCTTTTTGCCGCTCCAGTGATACGGGAAGTCGCCCCTGTACCTGACCTCCACGGACTGCACCTTGCCGTCCGGGTAGAGGAGGCTCGCCTCGACGTACTCCCTGCCCGAGCTCGGGAGCCTGGAGTTGAGCCTCTTGACCTCGGACTCCTTTACATAGAGGTGCATCGCCTCCAGCCTCTCCTCTTTATTGTGCAGGTCCGGCGAAATGAAGCTTTTGAGGCCGTTCGAAAGGTAAGAGGCGCTTATCATCCCTGAATCAAAGAGCCCGACGGTCGTCGTGCCGCCGTAACGGAGCGAAAAATTGGAGTAGAACCGCCAGGAGTCGAACGCCCAGATGAGGAAGGCGGCGACGACCGGCAGGGTGAATACCCAGCTCCACTTCCAAAGATTTTTTATGAGCTTCTTCGTCACAGGCGGCCTGAGACCCCGGGCGAGGACGAAAGCTCCGCGGGGATTTTCGGGGTGAAAACAGCCTCTACGGATACAGCTAGTATTTTAGCTCCCCGGAGCTCTCCGGGGATAGGGAACCCGAGCCTCACGTCCCCTTTTCCGGTAAGGCCGTACCTGTTCGCGCCCCTCTGCTCAAGGCCGAATGTGGAGAGCTCCATGTCCTCTGCCGGTAATTCAACGATAGAACCCGCTGTTATCAAGGAAATGGAAAAAAGCTCGAGCTCCATGTCGAGGAGGCCCCTGAAGTCTATCCTCATCCTTTCGACCCCGTCGCTACCGACCGGGACCCTGAAGACCTGCCTCTTGCCGGTGATGACGGATGTGGCCGTGCCCGCCTTCGATTTCGAAAAACCCTCCCCGGACCCGGCGTAGTAGGCATAGACCTGTGCGGCCCGGTTCGCCTCGACGTATCCCCGAGCGACTTCCCTGGCCTCGCCCACCCTTTTCTCGTCGATGAGGGCGGAGGCGAGGGCCGTTGTGACAACGAGCGACTGCGGGGCTATCGCGTAAGCCCTCTGCATGGCGTTGATGGCGTCTCCCCTCTTGCCGTTTTTATCGAGCGCGACCGCGTAATCGAGCCAGTAGCCGTAGTCGTTAGGCTCAAGGTCTACGAGCGCCTTCGCCCAGGCGAGGGCCCCCTTCCAGTCCCGCTCGTCCCTGCTTATGGAGAGCAAATGGCTTAAGGCCCGGCCATAGACATGCCCGAGCTTCTCTTCCTTATCGACCCCGGAGAGTTCGGCGACGATTGCTTCAAACTCTTTTTTGGATTCGGCAGATTTACCCGAAGCAAGGAGAGAGGACGCGTGGTCCAGCCTTGAAGTGTAGCGGCCGGAGTAGAATGAGGCTATCTTCCCGTCGAGCTGGTCGATCAGGCCTTTTTGCGACGGCCAGGCCCAGATGGTAAAGAGCCCCGCGAGAGCCGTAAGGAGGAGCATACCCCTCAAGACATGGCCCGCTGTCTTTAAAAGCTTCCTGGTCTTTTCTCGCCGGTCGGCCACTTGGGGATCCCTCGCGCAGAATGGAGCCACAGGCCGTACGGCGCCTGTAGAATCTTAGATTTTTCGTGTATTTGTTTAATATCATAAAAAAGGAATAAAATAAAGCGGGCCTTAGAAGGAGGTCAAACGGGGGCAGGCAAAAAGGCCCTGAGGCCCCAGAGCCCCCTACCGGGGGCCGGGCCTTCAGGGCTGTCTTATTTGGAAGTTTAATCTATGCTCTTCGGAGATACGCCGAGGCCTGGCCGTGGATGGATGCACACGCCTCTTCAGAGACGGATTTGACGATCTGCTCCAGGGCGGAGGTCACCTTTTCCCGCAAGCCGGGCTTCAAGGACCGCACATGCTGAAAGGTATTCAGGAGGCGGCTCGCGGTCGTCGCGTTAATGGGCGCGAGACTGATGACCGTATCAGCGGCCCAGTTTATCCCCTTATCGGTCCAGACCATCTTGTTGTTCGTGGCCATGGACAGGAAAAGCGCGCGGCACCAGGTGGGCTGGTTGATGTCGAAGGTCTCTCGTCTCCTCTCGCCCTCGATCATCTCGAAGACGTCCTCCCTTGTCCCGCTCGACACCGCGCGGAGGTAATTTGCGTAGCCGCTCAGATGGACGTGCCAGTCTTCGTAGACCTCTTCGAGAACGGCCCTCCTCGACGGTTCGGACGAACGGTTGAGGGCAATAAGCGCCGCGACCCGCTCGCTCGCGGTAGCGGCCGCATTGAAATAATCGAGTATAAGAGAGTGGCTAGAGAGCGAATCGTCTATGGCGATAAGCTCAAGGAGGACATTCCGGAGCATCCGCTCCTCTATCCCGTCCTTCGGGGACCTGCCTTTGGCGGAGCCTACCCCGAAGTTGCGAAATGCGCTGACGAGCTCTTTCCCGTAACGGGCGTTTACCTCCTTCATAAGCCTCTCCCTCGCCGCGACGAGCTCTGTGTACCATGTCGAATACCCGCGGTCTATCGGCTGTTCGTCGATACGGAGGAAGTACGCCTTGAGAGAGGCCGGGAGACTGTCGTCCGACAGGAGCGCCCCGAAGAGATCGAGCCACGCTTCGCTTATCATGGAGGCGGGGTCCTTAAGGAGCCTGACCCTTTCGATGTCGGTGAGTTTCCGCATCGCGTCCACCCGGTTGTACGCGTTGGGGTCGAGGCGGGTCTGCATGGCGAGCGTGTCGGGATCGGCGTTCGCGTGGGAAAATGTCCCGTAAAAAGAGCTGTCGCGGTTCATGGAGGCGAAGGCCGGGGGCGAAGGCAGGTCTTCAAAGACGAGCTCCGCCTCCTTCTCCTTGAACGTAAACACCCTTTCCGTCCCCTTGACGTCCCTCCCCTCTCCATCGACGAGGGCTACGCATATCGGCAGTACAAAAGGCCTCTTCCCCTCCTCTATCCCCTGGCAAAATCTTATGCGGTACCGCCCACCGTCTTCATACGCGGTCGTCGCCGAGACCTTCGGGTACCCTATCCTGTAAAGCCATTCGTTCTTGAACTCTCCGAGGTCCATCCCGGAGACCTCTTCGAAGCACGCGAAGAACTGGTCGGTATTCGCGTTGCCGAAACGGTAACGGGTAAAGTAGAGGGTCTTTCCCGCCTTAAAGGCCTCAGCCCCTATAAGGAGGCGGAGCATCCTTATCACCTCCGCCGCCTTGACATACGTCACGCCGTCTATAAGCTCCTCCGGGTCGTTGAAACCGTCCCTCACTATGCGGCCGAAGTGGCCCGCGTCCTCTATGGTAAGGGGGCCGAGAAGAGGCGCCCTGATCGATTCCACCTGGTTGAGCCTTACGAAGGCCGGGTCGAAGTTGTCGGCCATGAACTGCCTCTCGACATCGACCGTGTAGGCCTCGTTCAGCCAGACGTCGAAAGGCGTCTCCATCGTCGTCTCGCTGCCGCACTGGTTGTGCTCGAACTCGTGGACTATCACGGCGTGGGCGTAGAGGATAAGCGTGTCGAGCGTGTGAGCGGTTATCAGGGCGGCGTCGGTGACGATCGTCGTGTTCCCCAGGTTTTCCATGCCGCCGAAATTGGACTTCGTCATGCAGATGGTGCGGTATGTATCGAACGGATACTCGTACCCCTGGGTCTTTTGGACCCAGAGGACCGATTCCTTCAATATCTCCATCGGCATCCGGGCGTATTCCAGGGAACCTGGCGGGACGAGGTATTCGAGGCGGACCCTGCGGCCCGACGGGTAAACGACCTCGTCTGCAAGGGCCTCCCATGTGCCTGCTCCGACGAAGAAGAGATAAGGCGCCATGGGCACGGGGTTTTCGTATGTGATGACCTGGCGCGCCGCATCATTGGGCTTCGGCACAGGCTTGCCTTCGGGGTTGAGTTTGAGGCTCAAATTACCGTTGCTTATGAGATGGGTGTAGGCGGCGGCGGCTTCGATGGTCGTCGTCATCGTGCACTTGGCGCGGCAATCGTCGAAGATCGGCATGATGCGCTGGAACCCCCACTGCTGGCACTGCGAGATGTATTGCTGGGGCGCGCCCGGCGGGGTCGTGTCTTTATATATACCTTCGAGCAGGTTGTCTGACGGGAAACACCTGGACTCGGTCCTCACAAAAAACCTCTCCCCGGCCTCTATCCGGCGGGGGAGCCTTATCGCGAGAGAGTTCTTTTCACGGTCGTATTCGAATGCGAGCGGGGAGCCTTTATCGTCTTCTGGGCCCGTGCACCATTCCACCTTTTTTATCTCGAGGTCCCTCGCGTCGAGCCGTATCTCGTCGATTGCCTTGACAGCGGTCATCTGGAGGCAGTTACGCGCCTCGACCGCCTCAAGGGCGAAGTTGATGTAGATGGTCAGATGTTCGAGCCTTACCGGAAGGGGACCGAAGTCTTCCCTCTGGTATTTGAATTGCCGGACAACGGTCTTGTTGTCAATTCCCATTTATACGCCTTCCCTTTCTCTCTCCGTCATAAGAATGAATTATACTATTTATACACGAATTCAAGGAAATGGAAAACCGGGTTTTGCGTCTGCGCGGCCTTCACAAAGGTAAAAGAAAATCGCCAAGGGGAATAAGAAAGGCCGGTTCAAGGTGGAAACGCCCGGAGGGGTAAAGGCGAAAGGCACTACAAAAGAAAAGGCCGAGGCCCAAAGGAGGCTTCTCGAAGGCGTTAAACCGGTTGGAGGCCAACGGGAAAGAAGAAGGCCGCATAAGGCTACCTCTAAAAATTGTTATTTTCCCCGACTGCTCGGCGCAGGGCCAGAGTTGGTATTAATCTCTGGTCAAATCAATTCTCCAGCCGTTTGATACGGATTTGCCCGTCCGGCAGGACTGCGTCAGGTCGGAAATAAAAATGCTCACATATTACCCATATATGCTGCGCTTTTTATTTCCGCCCTTCCTTGACCTCAGAAAAAATTCCTAATTTTTAGAGGCAGCCTAAACACTTCTGGTTTTCAGGGATGTTTTTTTACCTCCCCTTCCCCTTGGACCTGAAACGGACTTCTTTAAAACCGTATTTTTTTAAGCCGCTCTTCTCTTTATCGGGGCCGGGGCCGGTAAGTATTGACTTCTGCTCTTCCCTCCCGCGCGCGCTCTTTTCAACGAAGCACGGCTTATCTGTAAACGGGTCTCTTTCGGTCCAGTAGGCGAGGGTCGAGTATGTCGAAGGGGTCGGCGTAAAGACCTGTACCTGCTCCGGCACGGTGCCGAGCTCTTTCAAGGCAAACGATCTGAGCCTCTTCATGTCGTCCTTGGAGCACCCCGGGTGGGCGGCCATGAGATAGTAGGAGAGGAACTGCTTCATCCCCGCCTCTTTGGTAAATCTGTAGAAGAGGTCCTTGAATTTGACAAGGGCCTCCTTGTCGCAGCCGGGCTTCCCCATCGTCTCAAGCACATGGGGCTCCGTGTGCTCAGGCGCTATCTTCATCTGGCCTGAGACATGGTGGCTCACAAGGTCCTTCAAGTACCTCTCCCCGTCCTTTTTGTCGGCGAGGACGAGATCGTATCTCAGCCCGGAGGCGACGACGACCTTTTTAACGCCGTCTATGGCGCGAAGTCCGGCAAGGAGCTCTATCTGCTCGGCATGTCCCGACTTAAGGAGCGGGCAGACCTTCGGAGAGATACAGCTCTTTTTCGTGCAACACCCTTTTTCCTCCATCCTCTCGCAACCGGAGGCGTACATGTTCGCCGAAGGCCCGCCGACGTCGTGTATCCTCCCCTTGAAGAGCGGGTGGCGGGTTATCTCCTTCGCCTCGGCGATGATGGAGGCCTTGCTTCTGCTCCTCACCCTCCTGCCTTCGTGGACGGCTATGGCGCAAAAACTGCATTCGCCGTAACACCCCCGGTGGGTTGAGATGGAAAAGCGGATAGTCTCAAGGGCCTTTACCTCGCCGTCCTTCCGGTGGAAGGGGTGGAGGTCGCGTTCGTATCTTAAGCTGTATACACGGTCGAGCTCCTCCTGCGTAAGATAAAAAGCAGGCGGGTTCTGGACAAGATACCGTCCGTCGTGCCTCTGCGCGAGCGGACGCGCAGTCGGTGGGTCGGTGTTCTCGTAGAATATCCGGAAGGCGCGCGCGAAGGCGGCCTTGTCGCCTGCCGACTCATCGAAAGACGGCAGCTCTATGCATCCAACGGGGAGTTCCTTTGATATATGGCAGAGCCCGCGCACGCTTCCGGGGTCTTTGCCTTCCTTAAGGCACCCGGCGAGCTCGACGACCGAGCGTTCGCCCTCCCCGTAAAGGAGGTAATCGGCCTTCGCGTCAAAGAGGACCGACCTCCTGACGCTCTCCGTCCAGAAGTCGTAATGGGCTATCCTCCGAAGGCTCGCCTCAATGCCGCCGAGGACTATCGGGCGTGGATTATTTTTGCCGTATCTTCTGATGAGATTGGAGTAGATTATCGTTGCGCGGTCGGGACGCCGGTCATTGACGCCCCCGGGGGTGTAGTCGTCGCTCATGCGCCTCTTGCCTGAGGCGGTGCGGTTTGCGACCATGGAATCGATGCACCCGCCTGTGACGCCCCAGAAGAGTGCCGGGGACCCGAGCCGCATGATGTCGGCCTCTGAAATAATATCCGGCTGTCCAATGACCCCGACCCTGTAGCCCGCGGCAAGAAGGACCTTGCCGATGACGGCGACCCCGGCAAAGGGAGAGTCGATGTAGCTGTCGCCTGTTATGAGTATTATATCGAGGCGGTCCCAGCCAAGGGAGGTAATCTCCTTTTTTGTCGTCGGGAGAAACATCGTTTTATTTTACACCAACGGGGCCGCCGATACAAACTCTTATGCCTTTAGCTTCCTCTTGAGCTTCTTCTCAATGCTCTCGACCTTTGCCGTGATCCTCCCGCCCTTGCCCTTCCTGTAGTCGAGCTTTATCGAGGCCGTCACGCGCGGGCAGTCCTTTTTCATCCTCTCGAAGCACTTCTTTACGACAGCGAAGACCTCGTCCCAATCGCCTTCCATTACCGTCCCCATCGGGTTAACGCGGTAGGGCACTCCGCTCCTGTCGATTATGTCCAAAGACCTTGCGACGTATTTGGAGACGGACTCGCCCTTGCCGAGCGGCGACATGCTGAACTCGAGCAGTACGGACATGGGTGGACCTCCTTTTTGGATTAACAAAGATTCTCACATACAGAGGCCCTCTTTTTCAAGCTCCGGGGCGAAAAAAGACAGGCAGGCCTTTCGGCCTGCCTGTCTTTCCCAAGGTCAATCACCTTTGAGTTAATCGAGGTCGCACTCGCTTTTAAGCTTGTTCAGCTTGACATCGCCGAACCCCGGCACGTCGTCGATCTCGTTCCAGTCCTTGAACGGCCCGTGGGAATCGCGGTAGTCGATGAGCTTCTGGGCATCCCTCTCCCTTATCCCTGAAAACTTCGAGATATCGTCGGCGCTTGATCTGTTTATGTGACACATCTTGACCGCCATTTTTATCCCTCCTTTCTAACCCTGATATAATTTTGGATAAAATGGCAAGCTGAGTCAAGTACACCGGCCTCTCCCCTCCTTACCTTATCGCCACAGGCGGCCTCTGTAGCGACGGGTTCCGAGCGATCGCCGTCTGGTAATGCTTCATGGCATCAGGGAGCGCGGCCTGGAGGCCCTTTATCCTCCGCTCGTCGGACGGGTGCGTGGATAAGAGCTCAATGCCGCCTCCGCCGCCTGCCTTCGCCATCCTCTTCCAGAACTCGACCGCGGCTTCAGGGTTGTACCCGGCCTTGGCCATGAGGATGAGGCCTATCTTATCGGCCTCAGACTCGTGCTTCCTGCTGTACGGGAGGAGCACGCCTACCTGTGCCCCTATGCCGTAGGCCTGCTGGAGCGCCTCCATCGTCGCGGGGTTGCCGCCGTCTATGGCCGCGAATAGCGCCGCCTTGCCGATCGAGAGCGCCTGTTGCTGGCTCATCCTCTCCGCGCCGTGGCGGGCGAGCACGTGCGCGACCTCGTGCCCCATGACGGCGGCCACCCCGTTCTCATCGGCGCAGACGGGCATGATGCCGGTGTAGAAGGCGACCTTGCCTCCGGGGAGCGCAAAGGCGTTCTGCGTGTTGTCCTCTATCACCACGAACTCCCACTGGTAGTCGGGCCTTTCCGCAACAACGGCTATGCGCCTGCCCACCTCGTTTACAAGCGCGTTGTACTCGGGGTTGGGGCTTATCTTCGACCCCTGTTTTACCTGTAAAAAAAGAGACTGCCCCACCCTTTCTTCCTCCCCCTCGGAGAGCATCATTATCTGCTTCCTCTCCGTGTACGGGACCGTAGAGCAGGCGTAGACGAAAAGGAAGAGCGCCAGCATGGGATAAATGAAGCGGCCTGGGAGCGCCATCTTTCACCTCCGTTTTGCGACGTTACTTAGATTCTATATCAAATTCCCGGGAACCGGGGAGGACCCGCGTGAGTACGGCAAAACCTGTTCAGATTCAAGCACTTGCAGATAGAGCCTTGAACTTTCCCTCTATAAAATGTAAAATCTGTAACATCAATGAAATTCTAATTTTTTTGGCCCCCATCGCCGGAAGCTTGAACTACGCCCTTTGATTCTACCGGGCGTCAAGCGCGAGATCCGGGCCGATTTGGAAGGTCTTCGAGATGCCAGGCCGTTACTCAAGGACAAGGAAACTCATCAGGGTCTCGGGACATCTGTCAAGGGCCGCGCTCCTCACAATCGCCGTCCTGGCGGTCTCCGTTTACTTCGTCTGGTCTTTCAAGCCATCGCTCGTCGACAGTTTGGACTCCTACATAGTCGAGCGCCGCTTCAGCGGATATTCGAAAAAACTCGCTGACGCGAAAGAGCTCCTTGCCGCCTCCAGGCTCCCTGAGGCCCGATCGGTCCTCGGTTCCCTGTTGAAAGACCTCGGCACGGTCAGGAAACAGGACCGGAGGGCCGGATACTACGCCGAAGCGCAGGACCTCCTCCTCTTTATAGCGGGCAGGGAAAACGACGATGCCGCCTCCCTCTCGATCGCCCGCGCCTTAACGGAATTCGACCCTAACCACTACAACTACTGGCTTAACCTCGCCTACATGCTTAACTCGGGCGGGGAGAAGGCCCAGGCGATAGAGGCCCTGAGAAACGCCTACCGCATAGCCCCGGCCTCCATCCAGACAGCCGAGCCTTTGTCCACGCTACTCTTCGAGGAAGGGAAAAAGGACGAGGCGCGGGAGGTAATAAAAGGGTTCATCAACGCCAACCGGGGCGGCTCCATAGCCGTGTCCCACGCGGCAAAGGGTGCCGAGTTCTCGCAGGACAAGACCTCGCGCCTTATCTCCATCGCCTTCACCGGTGTCGACCAGCGGCTTAGCCTTCCCGTCAAGGCATCCGGCGTGGAAAGGTTCCGCATAGAGCTGCCGGCGATCCCGGACCTCAATATCAGGGTCGGGTCCGTCGCGCTCTCTGTGAACGGTAGGAGCGAGGGGATCGATTTCAGGAGTTTGGACTACGGGCTCCATGACCTCTCGGAAGAGAGCGACGGGGTGTTGACCGTCACCGGCTCGCGAGCGCATATCGAATTCATGCTCCCCGAACGCTTGAGAGAGGCGGAGATACTCTCGGTAGATATCGAGGCCGCGTTTTTCCAGAGGGAGTCTCCGGGCATTACGAACCTTAAAAGGGCCCTCGACATCTGATGCGCGGCGCGGCCTCCATAATAAAGGCGCTCTGGAAGTGGAGCTGGGTAGCCACGCTCCCGATAGCCGTATTTTTTTTCGTATGGACAAGGGACACGGCTGAGTCGTACAGGCTCCTTAAGCTGGACTACCGGGCGACGATGAACGTGGGGCTCAGATCCATCGGGTCGATGCGGGCCGGGCTCCTCCTTAACGACCTTAAATCCGCTTCACGCGCGCTCGGTAACGACCGGGGCCTTCCCGCGATCAATATCTATGTCCAGGAAGGGGAGTTGAAGAAGCTGGACGCGGACCTCCCCTACTCCGGGCGGCGGTATGTGGATGCCAAGCTCCTCTACCCGGACGGCAAGCTCTTCGAGGTCAAGATGAAGTACAGGGGAGACTTTTCATACCACTGGGCCGAGAGGAAAAAGTCGCTCCGCATAAAGACGAAGAAGGAGCGGCTCTATGACGGGATGCGCGAGTTCAACCTCATCATCCCCAAGACCCCTCATATCATAACCGACCACCTCGCGTACTCGCTCGCCAGGAGGATGGGGCTCATGGCGCCTGAATCGAACCCCGTCGAGGTCTACATAAACGGCAGGTACACGGGTGTTGAGGTATTGACCGAGCAGATAGGGGAGCAGTTCCTCCGGAGAAACAACCGCATGCCCGGAGACATCTACGTCGGCGAGCTCGTGGGGACGGACGTATTCCCGGTCGTCGGGACCGAGGTCTTCCTGAACCCCGGCTTCTGGTCAAAGGCCGCGATCAACAACCACAACCCGCCTGAGTGGAATGAATCTCTCGTGCGCTTGAGCTCCGCCGTGTACAGGGGGGACGAGGACGCCCTCTCGGACCTTCTCGACATGGATGAGTGGGCGCGGTTCGCGGCCTATATCACGCTCACCCGGACAGTCCACTTCGACGCGGAGCACAACTGGAGGCTCTTCTTCGACCCGGCGATGGGCCGTTTCATCCCGATAGTATGGGACCCGCTCGGCTGGAATTATAAGGACTATGTCCCGCTCATAGACGCGCAGACAAACAGGATGGACATAATAACCAACCTGATATTTGAGGCCTTGCACAGGGACCAGCGGTTCCTGCTTAAAAAGCAGAGCGCGATGGAGGATTTTTTCAAAGGCGGCGGGGCCGAGTATCTCACTGGCCTCCTCGAAGACACAGGCCCGCTCTTTTCTTCCATTAAGCGCGACAGGAACCTGCACTTCGAGTCTTCTTATGTCCTCTCGCCCTCGGAGGTCGTCTCCAACATAGAAGAGCTCAAGGCCCTTATGAAAAAGAGCCTCATTGATGTAAGGGAGGCGTACATCGGGACGCCGCCCGTTGTCTCGTACTCGGTCGATGAAATGACCGGCGAGATACGGGTGACCGTCGAGGGGTTCGCGCCCGTAAGGGCGCTGGAGGCGGATTACAGATCGATAAACGGGCCGCTTTCGGCGCGCCTTTCGTATACTTCGGAGGGGCAGGCCGTCTCAAGGGACACCTCCGGCGCGGTTTCTCTCATCGACAAGGACACCTTAAGGATCGACGCGCCGCTCTTCTCAAGGCGGGTCATGTCAGCCCCGGCGCTTAGAGTCCCGATAATCATAAGGGACGCCGTAATAAGCCCGGCCACGTACTCGTTCAGCATAAAAGGCGCGAAGGCGAGCGACCTGCTCTCCTTGAGGGCGATACTGCCGGACGGCAAAACGACGGATATAAGGCGCGAGGGACCATCTCGCGTTTATCCGCTTGACGAGACCTTCAACGTTGTGCCGCTCGAAGAGAAGCCGACAGAGACGGTCTTCTCGTCGGACATTACAATAAACGGGGTCAGGGAGGTCGAAGACCTCTTTATAAGGCCGGGGGTGACGGTCCGACTCGCGCCTTCGGCGTCGCTCGTAATCAGAGGCAGACTACAGGCAAAAGGTGCGCCCGGAAGGCCGATAAGGTTCCTGCCGCTCGACGCCGCGAAAGGTCCGTGGGGCGCGGTCATCCTCACGGGGAGGGGAGCGGACGGCTCGGTATTGAGCCACTGCGAGTTCAAGGGCGGCAGCGGCACGAAACACGCGCTCGTCGAATACTCCGCGATGCTCTCCATACACGGTGTCGAGGGCGTCGAAATAGAAGATTGCGCCTTTTCAGATAACAGGCTCGTAGACGACATGGTCCACCTCGTCTACTCGGAAGTAACGATAAAAGAGAGCGTATTTAGCGGGGCGAGGGCCGACGCCCTCGACCTCGATTATGTGCGGGGGAGTGTCGTGAATTCGAGCTTCATAAAAAGCGGCAACGACGGGCTCGACCTCATGTCCAGTCATGTGGCGGTGCTGGGGAGCCGCATGGAGGGCTCGGCGGACAAGGGCATATCGGTCGGCGAAGGCACGGAGGTCTTCGTTTTGAACACGCGCCTTATAAACAACCAG
>JACREV010000229.1 GCA_016218095.1 Deltaproteobacteria bacterium
AGCTGTGAGGCGACCCTCTTTCTCGCCTCGTCTTCCGTGAGGCCGTCGCGCGCGATAAGCCTCTTCATCTGCTCCTCCTCGCTTATGAGGACTACGACGACCTCGTCGACCGAACCGTGTATCCCGGCTTCGATGAGGACCGCGGCGTCGACGACGATGAGCGGGTCTTTGTGAGAGGACTGTATCTCGTCAATCAGCGCCTTTGTCCTCTCGATTATCCGGGGGTGCATTATGCCGTTCAGTATCTGGAGCTTCTCTTTATCAGAGAATACGATCCCCGCAAGCGCCTTTCTGTCGAGGGTGCCGTCGGCCTTGAGTATCCTTAAGCCGAACTCCTTTACTATCTCGGCGAGGGCGGGGCGGCCCGGCTCGACTATCTCGCGCGCTATGACGTCTGCGTCGATTATGTGCGCGCCGAGCCTTTTGAGCTCGTTCGATACGAATGTCTTGCCGGAGGCTATGCCGCCGGTGAGGCCTATGACCATATTATATTTGGCTCCGCTTATTCTCTTTGACACCAATGCGCCGGCTACTTGACCCCCTCCCCCTTGACGGGGGAGGGCTGGGGAGGGGGAGGTTAGTTAGCTCATCTCAGCGCTATGAAGCTCAACTGCCTGCCCGTCCTGCCATTGTCCTTCCTGTACGAGAAGAAAAGAGAGTTGTTGCAGGAGGTGCAGACCGGGTCAAAGGAGATATTCTCCCTTTTAAGCCCTGCGGAGAGTAGCGCGCTTACGTTCGCCTCCCCGAGGTCTGCCCGCGCGCCCGTCCCATCTGGTTCCAGGCAAGCGGGGTTTTCTCCGAACTCTCTCCGGAACTCGTCCGCAACCTCGGCGCCGACAGTATAACAGCAAGGGCCGATGTGGGGGCCTATCGCCGCGACGAGGTCCCCGGCATCCGAGTCGAAGTTAGCCCTCATGGCGTCCACAGTCTCTTTGGCGATGAGCTTCACCGTCCCCTTCCAGCCCGCGTGAATAGCGGCCACGGCCTCTCTCACCGGGTCAAGGACGAGTATGGGGACGCAGTCGGCGGTGAGGACGCCGACCGCTACACCCCTTAAGCGCGTAATTATCGCGTCCGCCTCGGCCTTTGTGTCGGTCGTTGACGGGTCGAGGAGGAAGACCGTCTTTCCGTGGACCTGGTTCACGGTCGCGACGGGGGTCGCTATCCCGAAGGCGTTCCTTACGCGGAGGTTGTTCTCCGCGATGTTCTCTTTAGTGTCGGCGTCGCGGTCGTCGAAGTTGAGCGTGTCGAAGGGAGCGGAGCTTGCGCCTCCGACTCGGGACAAAAACGCGTGCGCGACACCCGTCCTCTCAAGGAGGTTTGAAGAGATGTATTTTATGCCGTTTGTGGTTTGCATCGAACTTTGTTTTTCGCTTTATAAAGAGAGACGGATCATTTGTAATCCCCCTCAGTCTCCCTTAGAAAGGGGGAAGTTGAAAGACCCCCCTCTTTTCTAAAGAGGGGGCGGGGGAGATTACGGATGGTTTATAACCCCCTCTGCTTCAATTTAAAACTGGATTCCCGATTAAAACCTCGGGAATGACAGGCGCGCCCAGCGGGAATCCAGCCCGCTTACGCCCCCTGCATCGAATCCAGCAACTCCAATACCTCCGCCATATCCGGCGGCAGAGGCGCGTTGAACTCCATCTCTTCGCCCGTCGAGGGGTGCGCGATGACGAGCGTTTTGGCGTGCAGGAGCTGGCGTTTTATGGACTTAAGCTTATCGGCGACCGCCTTGTCCATCGAGGGGGGCGCTACCCGTTTTCCATAGACCTGGTCGCAGACTACCGGGTGGTTTATGGCGGATAAATGCACCCTTATCTGGTGGGTCCGCCCCGTCTCGAGCGTAAGCTCGAGGAGTGTCGTGAACTGATACCGCCCGAGGACGCGCCAGTGCGTGACGGCCTTTCTTGAGCGGCGGGTGCGGGTCGATATCTTCTTCCGTTCGGTCGAGTCCCTGCCTATATGCAAGTCTATCGTCCCCTCGTCTTCCTTGAAAGCGCCCCAGACGAGGGCGAGGTATCTTCTCCCGGTCGTGTGTTCCTTGAACTGCTTCGATAATGAGAGGTGGCTCTGGTTGTTCTTCGCTATGACGAGAGAGCCGGTCGTGTCCCTGTCTATCCTGTGGACGATGCCGAGCCTCAAGGGGCCGCCGACGTCGGACAGAGAGCGCGTGTGATTGAGGAGCGCGTTCACGAGCGTCCCCGAGGGCCTCCCCGCGCCCGGATGGACCGCGAGTCCAGAGGGTTTGTTCACGACGATGATGTCCTTGTCCTCGTAGATGATGTCGAGGGGTATGTCTTCGGGCTCAAGTATCCGGGGCTTCGGCTCCGGCATCTCTATCGAGACGGCCTCCCCCCCCTTGAGTTTCAGCCCCGCCTTGGTCTTCTTGCCGTTTACGAGCACGCGCCCTTCTTCTATGAGGGCCTTTACGGAAGAGCGCGTAAGCGCCTTGATCGAGTCGGAGAGAAACAGGTCGAGCCTCTTCGAGGCGTCTTCTTTTGCTACAAGGAATGTGCGGGTTTCGGCCATTAGAAGCTGATTAAGCGGGTTAAGGTACGGGAAACGGGCGGGAGAGTGGAGGCTACCAGATCTCTGACTTTATGTCCCCGCTCCTCTTGATGAGTATGTCGACGATCGCCTTGTTGTATAAGCTGTTCTTCCTGTCGAAGGCCGGGTCAACCCTGCTCTTGTAGAGCGCGAGCCCCTCGGCGAGCTCCTTTTCCAGAAGGTCGAAGATATTGTCGTTCTTTATCCCGTTCAATATCTTATCCCTGTTGTAGAGGGCGATATCCGAGATGATCGTCCTTGCGAGCCGGAGAGCGGCCTCTTTGGAATTAATAAGAGCCATGTCTCGTCTTTTCCTTCAGGATCTCCTCGACGAGGACATCCCTTCCTCTTTCGGCGTTCGCGCGCACCAGGGCGTCGACGCGCGCAGTGTCGTTGGACTTGAAGGCCTCTATTATCTCGTCGTGCTGTCTTACCGAGTCGCGCATCCTGCCCGGGAGCGCGAGCGCCGTTATCCTGAACCTCTCGAACTGCTGTACGAGGTGGTGTACGAGGGCGCAGAGCTTTTCGTTGCCGCAGGACTTGAGGAACGTGTCGTGGAACTGGTTGTCGAGCTTGAAGAAGGCCTTTACGTCGCCCTTTTCGGCGGCCTTTTCCATCTGCGCGTTGAGATTCTCGAGCTTCCTTATCTCCTTGGGTGTGAGCTTTTCGCAGGCGGTCCGCGCCGCGAAACCCTCAAGGAGGCTCTTTATGGCGTAGAACTCGCTTACATCCTTGTCCGTTATGGGGCTTACTACCGCGCCCTTCCTCGGTACGACCGTAATGAAGCCTTCGGACTCGAGCTGGCGGAAGGCCTCGCGGATAGGGGTCCTGCTTATGCCGAAAGACGCCGCTATGTCCTGCTCAGGGACGCGCTCGCCGGGCTTCAACCTCCCGGTCACGATCGAATCTTTTATGAAGTCGACTATCCGTTCCCGCAGGGTTAATGGTTTTTCAACAGGGTAGTCGAGCACGCGGACCTTGTCCATATCTTTACAGAGGTCTTCTTTTAAGGGTCTGGGGGCGGAGAAAAGGCCGAATGAATTAAGGCTACCTCTAAAAATTGTTATTTTTCCTGATCTCTGTGTCAGGACGGAAATAAAAATGCTCACATATTCCCATATATGCTGTGCTTTTTATTTCCGCCCTTCCTTGACCTCAGAAAAAATCCCTAATTTTTAGAAGTAGCCTTAAAGGCTTTATGTATATTGTATACTGTGTACATAGGAAAAAGTCAAGGGAATTCTGGCCATGGGCGGGACGGAAGCCGTTAGAATATCAGCAAAAATCGGCGTCTATCGGGGATAAGGCGCACTACCCCCGGTTAATGCCATCCGTTTAAGCGAAGGGGAGGGGGCGGCCCCCCCCTTTTGACCCTACTTCTTCTTCGGCAGGTCGTTCGGGTCCTGGTATATCATCAGGTGCGCGTACGGGGTCCCCTCGTACATGACATACGCTCCGAACTTGGTAGGCCTTTCCGGTATCATGGATTCAGCCGAGCTTACGGGCCAGAAGATCATCCAGTGCGGCGGCTCCTTTACGCGCTTTGCGCCGGGGGTCGCCGGGTCCATCACGACCTTGCCGTCCTTTTCCCAGTGCCAGCCGCCCTGCCCCATGTAGGCTATCCCCGGCTCGGTGTTCGACGGGCGCTCCTCTTTGTTGATGGCCGAGAGCACCCAATCGGTAGCCGCCTTGTCCCCGCATATCGGGTCCGGCTTTTCCTGAGCGCTTATATCCGGGATGCAGGTGAACTCGTTCGTGCCCTTTACGGCCTCCTGGAGCTTGCCGTCCGGGCCGGGGAGCATGACTGTGGCGTTTTCCGAGATGTGCGCGGGCGCGGCGGACTTGGCCGTCTTTATCATCTCTTCCTGAGACATCCCTTTTACGCCCTTCTCCGCCGCGTACGCGCCTACTGCCGTGAAGGCGAGGAGCGCCGCGAGTGCAAATGTCCTTTTCATCTCTTCCTCCTTTTTCCGTGTGGGGACGGGATTGAGACGTATTGGATCGATATATGGAGATTATAGCAGAGAAGAGACGGGTAAGAGGGGAGGCGAAGACACGTTGAGGCGCGTCGAGGCGGAGTTCAACTGCAAATCTTTTTTCATCGCGAGGGACCTGGCCGCGACGACGGGGGTTTTTCTATTTTTTTTCCTTTTCCTTCCTGCCCTTGAAGGCCCTCGAGAGCTCCCTCTCGGCCTCCTTCTTCTTTATAGTCGCCCTCTTGTCGTACATCGTCTTGCCCCTGGCAAGGGCGAGCTCGACCTTCGCGACCCCTTTCTTGAAATATATCTTGGTGGGGATGAGGGTGTACCCCTTCTCGCGGGTCTTGCCTATGAGCCTCTGTATCTCCTTCCTGTGGAGGAGGAGCTTACGGGTCCTTTCGGGGTCGATCTTCTCGAACCCGTCGGCCTGGGAATAGGGGCTTATGTGGGCGTTTATGAGGAAGACCTCCTCGTCCTTTATGCGGGCGTAGCTGTCGTTCAGGTTGGCGCGTCCCAGGCGGAGCGAT
>JACREV010000228.1 GCA_016218095.1 Deltaproteobacteria bacterium
AAGCGCCTCACATGGGTAGACTTCTACAACCCGACTGACGAGGAGCTCAAGCTCTTGACCGACGTCTTTCGGTTCCACCCGCTCTCGATCGAGGACTGCCTCTCCTTCGTCCCCAACCCCAAGATAGACGACTACATCGACTACCTCTACATAGTCATCCACGGCCTGGACTCCGAGGCGCTGAAGAAAGACGAGCTCAAGACCCACGACCTCGACATATTCCTCGGGAAGAACTACCTCGTTACCTTCCACAAGGGCTCTTTCAGGTCCATAGAATCCGTGATGGAGAGGTGCAGGAAGAACCCGGCGCTCATGGGGAGGGAGCCTGAGTGGCTCATGCACAAGGTAATAGACACGCTCGTCGACAACTACCTGCCGCTCATGGACTCCGTAAGCGAGGAGATCGACGAGATAGAGAAAGAGTCCTTCGAAAAGCCGGGCGCAGAGACCCCGAGAAAGGTGCTCGCCCTCAAAAAGGACATCCTGTATCTCGGCCGGATCATCCACCCGCAGAGGGAGATATTGAGGCAACTCTCGGGCTCCGAGTACCCGATAATATGCTTCGAGTGCTCGCTCCACTTTAAAGACGTCTACGACCACCTCTTCATGCTCTCGGAGCTCATCGAGTCCCACAGGGATTCGCTTAACAGCGTCATGGAGGTCTATCTTTCGTCGGTCTCCAACAAGCTGAACGAGATAATGAAGGTCCTTACCGTCATCGCGACCATAATGATGCCGCTTACGCTCCTGTCAGGCATATACGGGATGAACTTCACGCATATTCCCCTTGCCGACTCCCCCTGGGGCTTTTACATAGCCCTCGCGGTCTTGGCGCTCTTCGGAGGCGGGATGCTCCTCTTTTTCAAGAAACGGGGCTGGTGGTAGCCCTGGCCGGGCAGGCAAATCCGTATCCAACGACTGTGTCGTCTGGTAACCTAAATGGATGGATTTGCAACTGGCCGTACGCCGAGTACCCGGGCAGGCAGATCCGTATCCAACGCCTGTGTTGTCTGGTAACCTAAATGGATGGATTTGTAGCTGGCCGTACGCCGAGTACCCGGGCAGGCAAATCCGTATCCAACGACTGTGTCGTCTGGTAACCTAAATGGATGGATTTGTAGCTGGCCGTACGCCGAGTACCCGGACGGGCAAAGTTGTCCGGGCGAGATGCCCTTACTTAACTGCGGTTGCCGCTACAAAGGCCCCGGACCACGGTACAAGACGCCGTCCGGCGCCCTCCCAGAGGCCAAAGGACTTTAGAAAAAGGCCGTTGTTTACCGGCGGGTAGAAGAGGCAGGTCTCCGTTCTTATCTGTTTGAAGCCGGCCTCTTTCAGAGAGGAGCGAAGAGAGCTGGGGGAGATGAACTCCGCGTCCTTGTAGGCCGATTCACTGAAAAGCCCCTTTGTCTTCCTGATGAGCGCCCAGGGCGAGCGGCTATTCAGCACGGCGACTACGACCCTGCCCCCGGACTTTAAGACCCTGTGCATCTCAAGGAGGGCCCTTCGCCTCTCCCTGATGAAACAGAGCGCGCAGACGGATAAGACTACGTCGAACCGCCCGTCATGGAAAGGCAGGCTCGCCGCGTCCGCGTGGCAGAGGCCGATGTTGAGCCCCTCCTTCCCCGCCTTTTCGCACGCCCGTGAGAGCATCTCGAAGGAATCGTCAACACCGGTGACAGCCGCCCCATTTCTCGCCGCTTCCAGCGAATAATTTCCTGTGCCGCAACCGGCGTCCAGGATGGCGCGCCCCTTTACCGGACCCGCGAATGAAAAGACGAGGTCCTTCTCAAGCCTGTCTGAAAGGCCTCCGAGCGGGGTCTCATACCACGCGTCGTAGTCCACGGGCCGCCATTTCATAGGGTCTTCATTGGAGCTTCTTTATCTTAAGCGCCTCGAGCACGACCCTTTCAAAGAACGGCTCGCTCACTCCCTTTTTCATCTTCCGTATGAAGTACTTCTCAAATGCGGCCTTGGCCAGATGCACCCACCTACCCTTTTTCGCCCACGTGACATCCCTCGGCGGCATCTGAGGCAAGGCGACGAAGGCGATGCCGGTATCACCCATGTCTGCGAGGCAGACCGCGTTCCCGGTGGCCCTTGCCGAGGGGTCGTCCCCTTTGATGGATGCGGCGATGTTACGGACAGCCGCAGTGACCATGCTCTCTATCATGTAGCCGGTCTTGGGGACCCCGACCGGGACCGGGGTCGCTTCAAGCGGGGCGATGGCTATGCAGACCCCGACCCCGTAGATGTTTTTATACCTCGGGGACCTCTGAAACTCGTCCACGACGACGAACCCGCGCGGGTTCGTGAGGCCCTCGACCTTTGCGACACAATCGACGCCCTTGAAGGCCGGGATGATCATCGAATATTTGAAGGGGAGCTCCCTTTCGCCTTCCCCAGCCACCTCGAAGAGCATCCTCCCCTTCTCCACTTTTTTGATCCTCGCGTTCGTATGCCAGCTTACGTGTCTTTCACGAAACTCATGCTCAAGGAGCCCCTTTGAGTCCCCCACGCCCGAAAGGCCCAGGTGCCCTATGTACGGCTCAGGGGTTACGAAGGTAATGGGCGCCTTTCTCCGGAGCCTTCTTTTCCTCAGGTCCGCGTCTATAACGAAAGAGAACTCATATGCAGGGCCGAAGCACGACGCCCCCTGAGCCGCGCCTATGACTATTGGGCCGGGGTCATCGAGGAACCTCCGGTATTCGGCGAACGCGGCCTCGGCGTGGTCAACGGTGCAGACCGAGACGGTGTTGCCTCCGGGCCCGAGCCCTTCGACCTCGTCAAAGGCGAGCTTCGCTCCGGTGGCGATGATGAGGTAATCGTACGGGACCGTCGAGCCGCTGGACGTGCGGACCTCGTTGTTAGCCGGGTCTATCTCGGAGGCGGCCTCGTCCACGAGCCGTATGCCTTTTTTCTCAAGGCAGGGTCTCAGGGGGAAGCTGATGTCTTTTCTGGTCCTCCACCCCACGGCTACCCAGGGGTTGGAAGGCACGAAGTGGAAGGTGTTTGTTTCCGAGATGACCGTCACTTCGTGGTCAGGCCCGGCGGCCTTCATCTCGTAAGCGGCAGGGAGCCCGCCGGTAGAGGCGCCTATGATCGCAATCCTGGCCATTGAGAGCCTCCTGCGCTTGAAATGACAACCCTCTGTCTTACTCTTTTATCCTGTATTTGAGGTAGCATTCGCCTATCGGGCCTGGCTTTTCGCTGCCGGTAAGCTCTACGTTCCCCTTTAGAGTCTTTCCCATGGCCGATTTTATCATCTGGCTTATGGGGCATGAGCCCTTCTTCCCGCCATTCCTCAATATCTCGTTGCCGCCGCAGATGTCGCAACCCTTTATGTGGATGGACGCCTCGCCGCCTGTGGAGAACGTCATCTCCGCCAGGTCCGCGAAGCTGAAGGACTCGCGGAAGTACGCCTCCAGGGCCTCTTTGAACCCTTCATCTCCTGACGGGCGCTCTTTAAGCCTTTTCAGCCACGAGTTGGCGAGTATCGCCCCTATCCTTGCGTTGTATTTTGGCGCGTCTTCCCCGAGCGATTCGAATACCGCGGCGTGGTAGAGCGCGAAAAACTCCTTTGAAAGATCGTGCGGCATGGAACATTCCCCTTTCTTAGAACCCTGCCTTTCTGGCCAATTGCTGTTTTTCATTGAGGAACTCGAAAAGCACCTCTCTCATTATGTCGCAGGCCTGGACTACCTTGGGATTAGCAAGCGAGTAATAGATGGACACCCCTTCGCGCCTGGACCGGAGTATCCCCTTGTCCCGCATTATGGCGAGGTGCTGGGAGGCGTTCGCGCCGGACGTGCCTATCCTCTCGGCTATCTCTGAGGCTGGGAGCTCCTTTTCGCGGAGCACGTTTATGATCTCCAGCCTCCTGGGGTTTGCCAGGCACTGGCAGATGCTTGCGTGTATCTCGTAGATTTCCTTGGGTATCTTGGTCATATGGGCTCGATTATCAAGTATTTAATTAATTTCTTAAATAATAAAACAATCGGAAGCGGCTGTCAAGAATAGAAAGGGGCCGGGCCGTGCGCTCCGCCGTCCTTCGGCTATACTTAATTCATAAGTCCTGTATCTGTCATCCTCGACAAAAGGGGGCGCGTATGGCCGAACCTCAGCCTTTCAGGTTCTTCGAGTGTTTCGCGCTTATAAGGCTTACCGGCAGGCGCGCGAAGGACATCCTCGAGCTCCTAGAGATAATAAAACTGGTCTCGAAGGGCTCGATATTCCACCACATGCACCAGTACTTCATAAAGCCGTCTATCGTCCCTCCGGAGTTCCCGAACGACTTCGCCGGTTGGGTCGCGGACTCACTCGGCGAAGAGAACCTCGCCGAGGGGCTCGCGAACCTGAACCCCTTCGAGTTCGAGAACATCGAGGACATAAGGTCCGAGCTCGTAAGAATCGTAACCGAGCACCTCAAGAACTACCCCATGCCGAGGCCGTGCCAATCCGGCAGGGAGTTCATGTTCAACGAGGGCATCACGATAGTCCTCCCGACCGACATAGTCGCCGCTACCCTCCACGATTTCGCGAGGGCCTTGCGGGAGGTCGATCAATCGTCCATATACTTCCACTTCTACGAGGCGAGGCTCCGGCTCGGCAAGGAGCGGGACGACTTCTCCCAATACGTCGACGAATGCCTCGAGTGCCCGGGGCTCGCCTCCCGGATAAAGTCCATGGACCCCTATATGTACTCGACCGAGGTCCTGAGGGAAAAGATAATAAGGCTGATCGAAGAGGTCCTATGAGAGGGATAGCCGACTACAAGGGCATAGCCGAGCAGGGAGACTTGAGGGCGATAGAGGCGATGGCTGAAAAGCTCAAGGGCAGGACGATGCTCCATGTAAACTCCACCGCCGAGGGCGGCGGGGTCGCCGAGCTCCTCCAGCGGATAGTCCCGCTCTTGAAAGACCTGGGGCTCGACGTCAGGTGGGAGGTGATGAAGGGGACGAAACCGTTTTTCGAGGTTACGAAGGCGGTCCACAACTCCCTCCAGGGAAAGGGCGTCCATATCACAAAGGAGATGTGGGACGAGTACGAGGCGGTTAACCGGGAGAACGCCGAGAGGATAAGACCCGACGCCGACTTCGTCGTCATTCACGACCCCCAGCCCGCGCTCTTCATCGATTATAAGAAGCGCGGGGTCTGGCTCTGGAGGTGCCACATAGACATCTCCGGCCCGGACCGGGTGACCTGGTATTTTCTCAAGAACATAGTCGAGAGGTACGACGGCTCGATATTCTCGGTATCGAACTTCGCGCAGTCGGTCTCCATACCCCAGTTCATGATGCAGCCCTCCATAGACCCTTTGGCGGACAAGAACATCGAGCTCTCGGAGGAGGAGGTCAGGCGGGTATTCGAGAGGCACAATGTGCCGACGGACAAGCCGATACTCCTGCAGGTATCGAGGTTCGACCCTTTCAAGGACCCCTTGGGGGTCATCGAGGCGTACAGGCTCGTAAAGAAATACCACGATTGCAGGCTGGTGCTCGCCGGGGGCACGGCTACGGACGACCCGGAGGGCGAGCGAGTTTTAAAAGAGGTACTCGATAAGGCCGGGGCCGACCCGGACATACACATACTGCTCCTCCCCCCGTTCAGCGACAAGGAGGTCAACGCGCTTCAGAGGGGCTCGACGATCGTGCTCCAGAAGTCCACCAGAGAGGGGTTCGGGCTCGTCGTGGCAGAGGCGCTCTGGAAGAAAAAACCGGTCATCGGGGGCGACGTCGGCGGCATACCCCTGCAGATCGTCGAGGGGGTCACGGGCTACCTCGTACACTCGGTCGAGGGCGCGGCGTACAGGATAAGACAGCTCCTCATGAACCCGGACGTCGCAAAGAGGATGGGCGAGGCCGCGAAGGAACACATCAGGAAGAACTTCCTCGTCACGAGGAACATCCGCAACTACCTCGCGATATGGCTTTCGATGGAGCACAGGGACGAAAAGGTCATCTATATCTAGGCTACTTCTAAAAATTAGATATTTTTTCTAAGGTCAAGGAAGGGCGGGAATAAAAAGCGCAGCATATATGTGAATATGTGAGCATTTTTATTTACGCCCCAACACAGAGATTGGGAAAAATTGCAATTTTTAGATGTAGCCTCTAACCTGGAAGCCCCCATGGCCCGCCACCTCCTCAAAAACCTGGAGGAGATGAGAAAGTTACTCGCGGGCCGAAGTCCCTCCTTTTTCCTCGACTATGACGGCACCCTCATCCCGCCCGGCGCAGGCCCGGAGGACTCTGAGAGGGCTACGGCCCTCCTCGCAAAACTCAGCAAAAAATACCCCGTCGCCGTCGTGAGCGGCAGGAGGCTCTCCAACCTCGTAAGGGATGTCGGCGTCAAGGGTGTCGCCTCTGCCGGGAACCACGGGTTCGAGATCTCCCATGAGGACTTCTCGATGGTCTTTGACGCAGGGCAGGAGGCAAGGGCCTGGCTCGGCGTACTTAAAGAGAGGTTCGACGCGATCGCCTCGAAATACCCGTGGTCGCAGGTAGAGGACAAAGGCCTCGCCATAACGGTCCATTACGGCTGGATGGACAAGGCGAAGATACCGGCCTTGAGGTCTGATATAAAAGATGCCGCGCGCGAGGCCGTCGCCAGGGGTGTAATAAGGCTCCGTAACAGCAAGATGGCGCTTGAAGTCCAGCCGAACGCGGACTGGGACAAGGGAAGGGCCGTACTCTGGATGCTCGAGCGCCCGTTCTTTAAAGATACGACCCCCGTATACATAGGCGACGACCAGACCGACAGATACGCCTGCAAGGCCCTCAAAGGCAGGTCCATTACCGTCTACGTGGGGGGCGTCGTCGAAGAGGCCGCCTTTTACCTGAAAAAGCAGGCCGAAGTCATCTCCTTTCTCGACCTCATCGCGGAATGATCCAGCCCCGTATTTTATTTCACTCCCTCTATTTTCCCGCCGATATACAAGACAATCCGCCCGGTCCCTCGGGGCATGCCGGGTTTTGCCGGTGGGTCTGCCTTTCTGAATAATCCCCGAAAACGTCTTTTACTTGTATTTTTAAGGGTTCTGAGATAAGTTGACTTAAAGTTCATTTATCATGGGGCATTAAGTCCCGCATGGATTTATGCCCTTCGGTAGAAACGGGACGGCTTTCATGAATGGCCACAAAGAACTTCTTATCTTCAACCTTGACGCGCTCAAGTGCGCCCTCTCCCTCGGAACAGTCGAAAGGGTGATACCGGCCGTCAAGGTCTCTCCGCTTCCGAACGCGCCCGAAGCCGTACTCGGCATCGTCAACATCCGCGGGAGGCTCATCCCGGTATATGACGTGAGGTTCCGTTTCAATCTCATAAAAAAAGCGGTCAGCCCCTCCGATTGCCTGATATTCGTAAGGGCCGGCGGGAGGACCG
>JACREV010000029.1 GCA_016218095.1 Deltaproteobacteria bacterium
GACGAGCGCGAAGGACGGAGGGGTATTCTTCAGCCCAGGCCTCGTAGCGCCGATAAAGTCCGACGACGGGGATATCACCCACCTCGTATGCGTGCAGGAGAACGTCCCGGAAGGCCCCAGCGTGACAATGCCCTCCAGATAATTTCTTTTAAAGTCACGGCAGTACCCTCGACCTGAAGGCCTCATACCGAAGCCCCACAAAAGTCACATCATTTAATACCCGCGATGCCTTAAAATCAGCTCCGCCATGAGCCAAAGACGTCCGCGCTTTACGGCGTCAAAAAAAACTCTTAATCAAGCCTTAAGGAATCTTCTGATAGATTCAAGGCTACCGGCAACAGGTCTCATGACACGGAAATTTTTTTCGTCTATCGCTAAAGTCTTCTGCAACGACCGCCGATAAGGAGGTAATATGGCGAAACTCGCATACCTCGTCCTGCTCATCCTGGTCCCGGTGTTCTTTCCCGCTGTCTCCTACGGCTCAGAAGAGAGCTTGAGAGGGAGGCTCCTCGGATCGAGAAGCGTCGAGGCGCTCTACTCGATCGACGACTACCTGACCGTCGTCTCCGGAAAGGAAGCCGGACCGATCGAAGCGGAGCTTAAGTCCATCTGCCCGGAAGGGCTTAAGATAGACGGGGACGGCGCGGTTTGCGGTGAGCTCTTCGAGACTCGGAGGCTCGAAGGCCCGAAAGGCAGTGGCAAGACCTTCTACATCGTTTTGAACGCCGCCCCTCAGCCGTTCGTGTACAGGAACTCGCTCCCTTCATTGAACGAGCTCCCGGCCCCGGCCAACGGCATGAGACTGAGGGAAGGGTATAAGAGCGTCGACCTCCTCCAGTACATGTCGGCGCTCTGCAAGATAGAGAACGGCACGCCTGAGATAGTCGTATCGAAACGGTACGGCAGGACCGTAAGGCTCACGAAGGTCGGCGGCATCGAGGCGTTCAATTACTTCCTCTATTCCGGGGAGGGGAAGGACCCCTGGTACTTCGCCTGCCACGGCGACCAGAAGTTCGTTATAGAGAAGGACTACACGTACTCTCCGAAGGACGAGATGAAGCTCTTTTATTATCAGAACCGCGGGCTTGAAGGGATAGACTTCGTGAAGGAAGAGGGCATGAGCCTGGAGAGAAATACAGAAGACTTTGCGAGGATGATGAGCTCGGTATTCTAAAGGCTCTGATTATACAAGCTATCGATGCTCAAAGGCCCCGCCGAACATGGCGGGGCCTTTTTTTTATCCACTACCTCCCGTGGCACCTCTTGAACTTCTCGCCGGAGCCGCACCAGCACGGGTCGTTCCTGCCGGGCGTTCCCGCCTTTTCCTGCGGCAGTAGGTCGGGGAAGCTCTTTATGCAGAAGGCCTTTAGCCCTTCGATGACATTTTCCGCCGCCTCATCAGCCGTAGCAAAACCTTCCTTGAGGTGCCGCGCGCTCGACGCCTTCTCGACCTCTATGGCCTTCATGAGCGCTTCGTCGCTGGACCCCGCCGCCTCTATTACCCGGCAGTACCACTTCTCGCCCGACTTAGCCAGAGGGGAGCCGAGATTCCCGCAGTGCGGCGGCCTTATCTCCTTGGAATTCATAAGCGACGGGTGTATCGAGCAGATATTATTTTCCGACAAAAACCTGCAACGGAAGGCGAACATCGCAAGGAGAGAAAGCTCCAGGGATGCGCCGTTCCTTTTAACGCCCGTAAGTTTTACGCTGTATCTCTCAGGCGTACCGAATAGCGGCCTCGGAGCGTCCTCTGTCGTGACATAGGCGGAGGTTATCCTCTTCTCCCTCTCCTTTATCCCGGAGGCGAGCTCGCCTTTAAAATCCCTTAATCCGGAGAGCCCGCCTTTTTTGACAACGCCATAGGAGATGATCCCCCACCACGGGTTACAGCAGAGCCCGCCGCACCTCTTTGTGCAGACCTCTGAAAAAGACGCGATATCCTTATCCGCCGCCATATGGGCATTATATCTTTTTAGCCCCTTTTGAGTCCATACCAAATGTCCTCGCCGGACGGGCAAAGTACATATCGAGACGACCTGATTACCCTCGCCGGACGGGCAAATCCGTACCGGACGGCTTTGAGTCTGAGGGCCTGGAGTAACCCGATTTGAAATTGGCCGTACGCCGAGTACCCGAGCCGGACGGGCAAAGTACATATCGAGATGACATTGATTACCTTTGCCCCGATAGCATCCGAAGGATATTGGCCCTGCGCCGAGCAGTTGACTCGTTGGGAGGAGTATGCTACGAATTATCCATGCTTAAGGATCGCGATATAGCCGAAAGAACAAAGCTCAAGCCCATCGAGGAGATAGCCGCCTCCTTGTCCATACCCTCCGAGGACCTCATACACTACGGCCGCCACATCGCCAAGGTCCGCTCCTCGCTCTACGGGCGGCTTGCAAAGAGGAGCGGCGGAAGGCTTATCCTCGTGACCGCGATGTCCCCGACCCCGGCGGGCGACGGGAAGACCACGGTCACGATAGGCCTTGCGCAGGCCTTCAAGGCCCTCGGGCTCCGCGCCTCTGCCTGCATACGGCAACCGTCGCTCGGGCCGTTCTTCGGGTCAAAGGGCGGGGCGACAGGCGGCGGGTACTCGCAGGTACTGCCCGCGGACGATATAGCCATGCAGTTCACCGGAGACGATTACGCGGTCATCTCCGCCCACAGCCTCATTTCATCCGTCCTCGACAACCACGTCCATTACGGGAACAGGCTCGGCATAGATACAGCCAATATCTTCTGGAGGCGCGTGGCCCCCATAAGCGACAGGGCCCTCCGAAAGGTAGTCGTATCCCCAGGTACTGAAGAGGAGCGAACGGAAGAGTTTCACATCTCCGCGGCCTCTGAGATCATGTCGACCTTATGTCTTGTAAGGGACCTCGATGAGTTCAGGGCCCGCGCGGGACAGATCCTCCTTGCGCTCGACAAGAACGGAAGGCCGGTAACGGTCGATGACCTCAAGATAGGAGGGGCCGTTACCGCGCTCATGAGGTCGGCCGTCAATCCAAACCTCGTGCAGACCAACGAAGGCTCTCCGGTATTTATACACGGCGGGCCTTTCGGGAATATTTCGCTCGGGTGCAACAGCTTGATCGCCACCTCGCTCGCCATGAAGGTCTCGGATTATGTATTGTCCGAGGCCGGGTTCTCAACCGAGCTCGGGGCGGAAAAATTCTTTGACATAAAATGCAGGGCAGGGGGGTTGCATCCCTCTGCCGCTGTCATAATAGCCACGACAAGGGCGCTCCGTTTCCACGGCGGCGCAAAGGATTACCTCAAAAAGGACACGGAAGCCCTCAAAAGGGGCCTCGATAACCTCGGTAAGCACATCGAGAACATCAGGTCCTTCGGCGTCCCTTTCATCGTAGCCATAAACAGGTACCCGGACGACGACGACCTTGAGATAGACGCGCTCGCTTCTATGATAACGGATATGGGCGCCGAGGCCTCGGTCGTCGACGTCTTTGAAAGGGGCGGAAAAGGCGGGGTGGACTGCGCCGAGAGGCTCGTAAAAAAGGCGAGGGAAGGCGGCGCTTTCAAGTTCCTGTACAAAACCGACGAGCCGGTAATCGAGAAAATCGGCGCGGTCGCCTTGAATATGTACGGGGCGGAAAAGGTCGAATTGTGTGATGAGGCAAAACGCGACCTCGCAATCGTCGAACGCTTGAGTTACGATGCCCTCCCGGTCTGCATAGCCAAGACCCCCAGGTCGCTCTCGGATAACCCCAAACTCCTCGGCAGGCCCCGCCCGTTCACGCTCAAGGTGAAAAGGATAAGGCCCGCGCTCGGCGCCGGATACCTCGTCGTCGAGTGCGGGGAAATCCTTCTCATGCCCGGGTTGCCGGAGAACCCGAGGGCGGAGCTTATGGACGTGGACGCCGAGGGCAGGATCACCGGTATCTGAAAAACCCTTTTTTTTACAAATACTTAAACCCACGCTTCCGGACCATCCCTCCGGGCTTGAGCCCCTGCCCTTAAAACTGTGGCATTATGCCTCTATAATTATGTACACGAGAGAGGAATCGTAGTATAATCAGCGATTGTTTCCCCTTAAAATTCCATCATTTGTCCGCTCGGAGCTTGAACCCCGGTGACTATCGGCAGGTACAAAGACCTTTTCAAGTCTTTAGGCTTCCAGTCGTATATATGGACCCAGTTCCTGGGCGCGTATAACGACAACGTCTTCAAGATAGTCCTTTCCATGATCGCGGTCAACATGGCGGCCCAGGGGTCGGGGGCCTATGTCTCGCTCGTCGGCGCGGTCTTCATCCTCCCGTTCTTCTTCTTCTCGGGTTACGCCGGTTACGTCGCCGACGTCTACAACAAGAGGACC
>JACREV010000227.1 GCA_016218095.1 Deltaproteobacteria bacterium
ATCCGAGTACGAGATGGTCATAAGCGACATGAAGATGCCGGGCCCCGGCGGCATGGAGGTTTTGAGGGAGGTGAAAAAGACCTCCCCCCATGTGCCGGTCCTCCTCATAACCGCGTTCGGCACCATACAGAAGGCGGTCGAAGCGGTGAAAGAAGGCGCGCTCGACTTCATCATAAAGCCTTTTGAGCTCGAAGCCCTTGAAGGGGCGGTAGAGAAGGCCCTGAAGGTGGCGGGAGAGATCGGCTCATTCGAATCAAAGGGCAAGTCGATGCTCTCGAACGACCCTTCGATGAGGAAGCTCGTCTCCATGGCGCTTGTCGCGGCTTCAAGCGACGCTACCGTCCTCGTCTCAGGCGAGTCCGGGACAGGCAAGGAACTCCTCGCCCGCTTCCTCCACGCGAATTCCCCGAGGGCGGAGGCGCCCTTTGTCGCCGTAAACTGCGCCTCGATCCCGGAAGGGCTCCTTGAGAGCGAGCTGTTCGGACACGAGAAAGGCGCTTTTACAGGGGCGGTACAGCAGAGGCAGGGCAAGTTCGAGCAGGCGAACGCCGGGACCATCCTGCTTGATGAGATAAGCGAAATGGACTTGAAGCTCCAGGCGAAGTTGCTCCGGGTCATCCAGGAGAAAGAGGTCGAGAGGCTCGGGGGCAAGACCCCGATACCGCTCGACATACGCATCATAGCGACCACGAACAGGGACATGAAGAAGGAGGTCCGGGAAGGCCGCTTCAGGGAGGACCTTCTCTATAGGCTGAACATCTTCCCGTTGACGTTGCCGCCGCTCCGGGAACGCGGGGAGGACAGGTTCTTCCTCGCCTCGCACTTCATGAAGAAGTTCAGCCTCAAGTACTCCAAGCGCATCGAGTCCATCTCGAAGGAGGCCGCCTCCTATATAGAGAGGCACGAGTGGAGGGGCAACATCAGGGAACTTGAGAACACGATGGAGAGGGCGGTGCTCCTAAGCCAGGGCAAGACGCTCCTCAAGGAACACCTCGTAATGGGTGACGACGACGAAGAAGAGACTGCGATGACGGTGACAGAGCGCGAACCGGCCCCGGAGAGGGTTGTTGACGGGCGCAAAGCCAATAATATGACGCTTTGGGAGATGGAGAAGGGTCTTATATGTAAAACCCTTGACGATGTCGAGGGGAACCGGACACAGGCGGCCAAGCGTCTCGGCATCTCGGTAAGGACCTTGAGGAATAAACTCAAGGAATACGGGCAAAATCTGCCCGGGTAGGAAGGTATTTCCCTCTCCAGTCTCTTCAGGGCTGGTTTCTGGTCGAGAATTGCGCGATGGTACGGAATTTGCAAAATCCATACTCCAACGATGTACTTAAGGAGGAAGGACAATGCCGGACGGTATCTTCGATCCCACGATAACCCTTCTCGGGAACTCCCTTGACCTAAGGGCCGCGAGGCACAAGCTTCTCTCATCCAACATAGCCAACCAGGAGACCCCCGGCTACAGGGCGGTCGACATAAAATTCGAGGAAGAGCTCCAGAAGAGGTCGGGGAAGGGCGTGGGGCAGGGGGACACTGAGGTCCTTACCCGCACAAGCCCCTTGCATCTTAGCCCGGTCTCGGGCATAGGGTCGGAGCCGAGGGTGCTCGACAGGGCGACCGAAATTGAAGGCTACGACAGGAACTCGGTGGGTATCGAGGGCGAGATGGCGAAGCTCTCCGAGAACTCTCTCATGTACACGATCTCCTCGAAGATGATAAGGAGCAAGTTCAATCTCCTCATGACGGCGATAAAAGAAGGGAGCAGGTAATTTATGGACCTTTTTTCGGTAAGTTCCTCGGGCATGGAGGCTCAGAGGGTGAGGATGAGCATCATCGCCTCGAACCTCGCGAACGTCGAGACCACCCGGACCGCCGAGGGCGGCGCGTACAGGAGGAAGGACATAGTATTTTCCGCCGAGCAGGGCTTCGGCGCGGTCCTGCGCGGGGCAATCGACGCGCAGACGCCCGGGGTCAAGGTGGCGGGCATCATAGAGGACAATAGGCCCTTGAAGTACGCCTACGAGCCGTCGCACCCGGACGCGGATGATAAGGGTTATGTCGCGTACCCTAACATAAACGTAGCCGAGGAGATGGTCAACATGATAACGGCGTCGCGGTCTTACGAGGCGAACGTCTCGGCCTTCAAGGCGACACGCGACATGGCGATGAAAGCCCTGGACATAGGCGGATAAAGGAGACCCATTATGGTTGATTCGATAAAAGGCCCTCTGGGCGGAATGAAAGGCGCCGGGGTCAGCCTCGACGCGGGGGCCGCGGCCACGGGCGACACCTTCAGCACGGTCTTGAAGGACTCGATAGAGAAGGTCAACAAGCTCCAGACAGAGGCCGACCAGGCCATACAGGGGCTCGCCAAGGGAGACACCGGCAACATCCACGAGACGATGATAGCCATAGAGAAGGCGAACCTCTCCTTCAACCTCATGGTACAGGTGAGGAACAAGCTGGTCGCCGCGTACGAGGAGATAATGAGGACCCAGGTATAACCGATGGCTAACAAGATAAACGAGCTTATAAACAACCTCGGAAAGACCAAGGCGCTCCTGATAGGCGCCGGAGCCCTTGTCGTCTCTGCGCTCGTTGTATTCCTGCTCTTCAACAAGGGGCCGGAGTACAACGTCCTTTTCTCCCAGCTCTCGCCCGAGGACTCAGGGGCGGTCATAGAGAAGCTCAAGGAGATGAAGGTGCCTTATTCCGTAAGCGGCACTGTCATAAGCGTGCCGTCGGAAAAGGTATACGAGACGAGGATGGAGCTTGCGGGCGAGGGCCTGCCGCAGGGCGGAGGCGTCGGCTTCGAGATATTCGACAAGACCTCCTTCGGGGTGACGGACTTCGTGCAGAAGGTGAATTACAAGAGGGCCCTCCAGGGCGAGCTCGGGAGGACCATCTCCCAGATAAAGGAGGTCGAGGCGGCCAGAGTCCACCTCGCGCTCCCGGAAAAGGGCGTCTTTCTCGACGAGCAGAAGAAGGCGCGGGCTTCCATCATACTGAAGCTCAAGTCCGGGAAATCCCTCTCGCAGGGGCAGGTGAGCGCCATAGTCCACCTTGTGGCCAACAGCTTCGAGAACTTGAGGCCCGAGGACGTGGCGGTCGTCGACACCACAGGAAAGATGTGGACAAAGGGCGCGGATGAAGAAGGCGCAACGCACCTTTCCGCCTCCGAGATCGAGTACAAGCGCTCTCTTGAAAGGGACCTCGAGACGAGGGTCCAGACGATGATAGAGAAGACCGTCGGCGTGAACAAGGTCGTAGCGCGCGTATCCGCCGAGGTCGACACAAAGAGGATAGAGAGGACCGAGGAGACGTACAACCCGGACGGGCAGGTCGTAAGGAGCGAGCACAGGAACAAGGAGAGCACGGTAGGCGGCGTGGCCGCGCTCGGGGTCCCCGGCGTGCTCTCTAACCTCCCTGAGACGGCGGAGGGCCGGGCTTCCAAGCAGACGGCGTCCCCGCGGTCCAACAGGTCTGACGAGGTCATAAACTACGAGATAAGCAAGGTCGTAAGCCATGTCGTCGAGCCGGTGGGCTCGATCAAGAGGCTCACCGTCGCGGTCCTTGTGGACGGCAACTACGAGGCAGTTAAAGACGCCGAGGGCAAGGAAACGCGGAAGTACAACGCGAGGACGGAAGAGGAGATAGCTAAGTACACGGAGATGATAAAGGGCGCGGTAGGCTTCTCCCAGGACAGGGGGGATTCCATTTCCGTCGTATCCACCCCGTTCGAGTCCGAGATCATGGATACCGAGTTTGAGAAGCCCTCCGTAGCCCAGGTCTACATAATGCCGATGCTGCCGCTCATCATAAAGTACGCCTCTGTCGCGGTCATAGCCGTGTTCCTCATACTCTTCATCATAAGGCCCGTAGTAAAGCGCGCAACTGAAGAGAAGGCGGCGCTCGAGGCGATACAGAGGTCGCTCCCGCAGGGGCTCGGCAAGGGGCTCGCCGCCGGAGCCGAGCACGCGCTGGAGGCAGGCGAGGATATGGAATCGATGACGAGGCTTAAGGACGTCGTAAAGAACAACCCGCAGCAGGTGGCGATGATATTGAAGAGCTGGATAAAGGAGAGACAATAGATGGCCCTTCCGAAAGACCAGTCAAGGCTCACGGGCCTCGAGAAGGCGGCGATACTCCTCATGAACCTGGGCGATGAGCTCGCGAGCGAGGTGATGAGGCATCTGACCCCGGCCGAGATGAAACTCATCGGCGGGACGATCGTCAGGAAGGAGTCGGTCTCAGTCCAGAGCGGCAGGCAGGTCCTCAGGGAGTTCAGCGACATAATGGATAAGGGCGACGTCGCCGTCGAGGGGCTCGAGTTCGCAAAAAGCGTGCTCATGAAGTCGCTGGGCGCCGAGAAGGCCCAGTTCATCATAGACCAGATAACGAGGGACCTTGGCGGCGGGGGAGGGATAGAGTCGTTGAAGTGGATGGACCCGGCGATAATCGCCAACATCATAAAATCCGAGCACCCGCAGATAGTCGCGCTCATACTCTCGCACCTCGACCCCGACAAGGCGGCGCAGGTGCTCCTGCACATGCCCGAGGAGAGGGTCAGGGGGGAAGTGATGCTCCGCGTCGCCAACTTGAAGAGGATACCCCAGGCCGCTGTAAAGGACCTGGAATTATTAATAAGCGAGCAGATGCTGAACGCCGACTCCGCGCAGGGCAGTTCCATCGAGGGCATAAAGGTCGCCGCCGAGATCATGAACCAGATAGAGTCCAAGGCCGAGGGCGATATCATGGATATAATCGAGAAGGCGTCCCCGGACCTCGCGGTGAAAATTCAGCAGAAGATGTTCGTCTTTACAGACCTCCTGGGCATAGACCCGAGGGGCATGCAGATGATAATAAAAGAGCTCTCCACGGACCTCTTGAGCGTCGCCTTGAAGGGCTCGGACGACGCGATGAAGGAGCAGTTTTTCAAGAACATGAGCGAGCGCGGGGCCGAGATGCTCAAGGAGGACATAGAGTCGAAGGGCCCGGTGAAGCTCTCGGACGTGGAAAAATCCCAGCAGGAGATAATAAAGATAGCGAGGAGGCTCGAGCAGGAGGGCAAGCTCATCCGGGCCGGAAGGGGCGGGGATGTCATTGTCTAGGATATACAGGGATACCGGATCGTCCGCCGAGCCGTACATACTCGAGGACCTGGGGCTCTCGCCATCGCCGTTCGAGACGGCTGAAGAGACGCTTGACGGGAAGAACGTCGGCGGCAATATAGAGGCTATCGAGCGGGAGGCCTACGAGAGGGGTTTCGCCGCAGGGGAAAGGGCCGGGTTCGAGTTCGGGAAACAGAAGGCGGAGGTCCTCTTTAACGGGATCGCGGGCCTTCTGGAGGCGCTCTCCACGTTAAAGGAGACGCTCCATAAGCCTTGCGAGGACGAGATGGTCGAGCTCTGCGTCGCCATCTCCAGAAAGGTCCTGCAAAGGGAACTGGAGATCAAGAAGGAAGGGATAGTCGATTGCGTGAGGACCGCTCTTAAGTCGGTCGTCGCGGGCGGCGAGATAACGATAAAGGTAAACCCGAAAGACCAGGATATACTCCTGAGCCACAAGGGCGAGCTCGCCAGATACGGCGACGGGGTAAAGGGAGTGAAGGTCGAGGCCGACGAGTCGGTCTCAAGGGGCGGGTGCCTCGTGGACACGAACTTCGGGGAGATAGACGCCTCGATCGACTCGGTAATGGCGGAGATAGAGGAGAAGCTCAAAGGTGCATGACCAGGGGCGTATAACGCTAGGGCGCCACATAAGGGCCGTCGAGGAAGTGAACCCGATAAGGGTGAACGGCAGGATAACGAGGGTCGTCGGGCTCGTCATGGAAGGGCTCGGCCCCGGCGCGTCGGTCGGGGAGTTCTGCCACGTCTATCCCAAGGACAATTCAGCGCCTATTCAATGCGAGGTCGTCGGATTTTCGGACGACAAGATACTCCTTATGCCGCTCGGAGAGGTCAGGGGCATCGGCCCGGGAAGCAGGATAGTAGCCAAGAGGAACAGCGCGGCCGTGGGTGTGGGGCAGAAGCTCCTCGGGCGCACGCTCGACGGGCTCGGCAACCCCATAGACGGCCTCGGCCATATAGAAATAGAAAAGGAATACCCGCTCTACGCGCAACCCCCGGCGCCGCTCTTGAGAAAAAGGATAGAGAGGCCGCTGAACGTCGGCATCAAGGCGATAAACGGGCTCCTTACCGTTGGCAAGGGGCAGAGGGTCGGCATATTCGCCGGCAGCGGCGTCGGAAAGTCCGTCCTCCTCGGCATGATGGCCCGCAACACCGAGGCCGACGTAAACGTCATAGGCCTCATCGGAGAGCGCGGACGCGAGGTAAAGGAGTTCATAGAAAAGGACCTTGGTACGGAGGGGCTCAAGCGCTCTGTGCTCGTGGTAGCAACCTCGGACCAGCCGCCGCTCATAAGGATGAGGGCCTCACTCATGGCTACCGCCATAGCCGAGTACTTCAGGGACCAGGGCAAGGACGTCCTCCTCATGATGGACTCCATCTCGAGGTTCGCGATGGCGCAAAGGGAGGTCGGGCTCGCCGTGGGCGAGCCGCCGGCTACAAAAGGGTACCCGCCGTCCGTCTTCGCCATGCTCCCGAGGCTGCTGGAGAGGGCCGGGACCTCGATGGGGAAGGGTTCTATTACCGGCTTCTATACGATACTCGCCGAGGGCGACGACGTAAACGACCCGGTCGCCGACGCCGCGCGCGCCATACTCGACGGCCACATAGTCCTCACGAGGGAGCTTGCGGCCCAGGGCCACTACCCGGCGATAGACATACTCACTTCGATCAGCAGGGTCATGATGGACGTCGTCACCCCCGAGCACAGGAACTTCGCTTTGAAGGTCAGGTCCGTCGTGGCCACATACAAGAAGGCATACGACCTCATAAGCATCGGCGCGTACAAGGACGGCAGCGACCCGAAGGTCGACCACGCCATAAAGGTAATAGACAAGGTCAACGGATTCTTGAGGCAGGACATAAACGAGCGCGCCGGGTTCGATAACTGCCTGCAGGCGCTCTTCGGGCTCGGGGTCTAGGGGATGAACAGGTTCGTATTCAAGCTCGAGCCGCTCTTCGAGTACAGGGAGAGGTTGAAGGAGCTCTCGCAGAAGGAGTTCGGCGAGGCATTGAGGAGGCTAGAGGAGGAGGAGACGAAACTCGCGGCCCTCAAGGGGGTCTACAGGAAATCGTCCTCCGAGATAGACGAGTTGAAGGAGAGCGGCGCGCCGTTTGACGAGATAGACCTGTATTATTCATATATCGCGGGGCTCAAAAGGCACATAGCCGGGCAGGAGAAGTGCATCATCGAGTGCAGGCGCATGCTCGAAGCAAAGAGGGGGGAGCTCCTCGAGGCCTCGAAGAAAAAGAAGGTCATCGAGATAATGAAGGAGAAGTCCTGGCTCTCATACAACGAGAGGGCGAACAAAGAGGAGCAGAAGGCCTCTGACGACCTCACGACGAGCAGGTTCAAGAGGGGGGCGGAAGATGAGAGGTAAGATAGCCGCGCTTATAGCCATAAAGGCCGTTGTCGTCTTGATATTGGTCTTCTCGGGCACGGACTGGCTCAAGGCCCCGGACGTCTTTGCCGAGACCGCGAAGGGCCACGGCGCAAAACCCGTCTCCTCGGAGAATAAGGCCGTGGGCCCGACGGAGAAGTCGCTCCTTGCCGCCATAAACGCGAGGCAGAGGGAGCTCGACAAGAAGGACGATGAGTTGAAGACACGGGAGGAGAGGCTCAGGGTCATAAAGGCCGACATAGACGCAAGGATCGCCGAACTCAACAGGGTACACGGTAAGATCGAGGCGTTCGTGAAGAAGATAGATGAAGTGAACGACGAGCGCGTAAAGAAGCTCGTAAGGATATACGAGTCGATGAACCCCGAGGAGGCGGCGAGCCGTTTAGAGAAGCTCGACGAGGACATGGCGGTCATGATACTCGCGTCCGTCAGCGAAAAGAAGGCCGCGAAGATACTCGGGTTCGTGGACGTCGATAAATCGGTCCGCTTGAGCAGGTCTTTAAGGGTAAAGAATTGACGCCCGGCGGGGCCGGGTCTGAAAAAAGAGAGGCGGGGCCGAAAAGCCCCGCCTCTTTCATTTTAACGTTTTTGACCTCCTTATGGCCTCTACGAGAAATACCGCCGTCATTTTTTCCATCTCACCCCGAGCGCAGTCATAATAATGACGCGCCTAAAATCCAATCCATTGACTTGCAACCCGTCCGGCGGTCCTGAAGGCACAGCCCTTAGATCCATTAAATGACTTTTTCAAATAATTTCAATAAGTTAGTAAGGCTAGCCCGGCCTTCAGGGGAAGGTCCGTCCTCTGGCATGGGTATTGCACTACTTACGTCCAAACCAAAGCAGGTTTGTTCACAGAACTAAGCCAACCGGTCTTTCAAGGAGGATGAGATGGCTGACGCTGAAAATAAAAAAGGGAAGGAAGGCGAGGAGCACGCTGCCCCGCCCAAAAAGAAATCCAAGCTCCTTCTAATAGGGATCGTCGCGGTCGTGGTGCTCGGGCTCGGGGCGGGCGGGTTCTTCTTCATGAAGTCCAAGTCTTCCGAGAAGAAGGCGCATGGAGACGAGGGAGTAGCCGCCGCCGAAGAGGCCGGGCAGGCAGAGGAGGGGGGCCACGGTGGAGAGGCAAAGGCGGGCGGCGGCACGACCATCTTCAACCTCGACCCGTTCATAGTGAACCTCCAGGACAACTCCGGGACGAGGTACCTGAAACTCACGGTAAACCTCGAGCTCGCGTCCCCCTCTGCGCAGTCGGAGATCAACGCGCAGACGACGCAGATAAGGGATTCCCTCATCATACTCCTCTCCTCCAAGAGCTACACCGACATAGGGACGGTCGAGGGCAAGTACCAGATGAGGGACGAGATCGTGGCGAGGGTCAACCAGTTTCTTACGAAGAGCAAGGTGAAGACGGCGTACTTCACCGAGTTCGTAATCCAGTAGGCGGGAATTAAAATGGCAGAGCAGATACTTACACAGGTCGAGGTAGACGCCTTACTCAAGGGGCTGTCGAACGGCGACATAAGGACCGAGGCAGAGGCTCACGACGAGGCATCCGACTCTTCCGCCAGGCCCTACGACTTCTCCAGCCAGGAGAGGACCGTAAGGGGGAAGATGCCGGCCCTCGACATGATAAACGAGAAGTTCTGCAGGTCTGTACGCGGCCCGATATTCAACATCCTCCGAAAAACAGTCGACGTGTCGCCTGAAGGCGTCAAGACGATGAGGTACGAGGAGTTCCTCCGTAACCTCCAGGTCCCGTCTTCCCTGAACGTCTTCCAGATGTCGCCCTTGAGGGGCCAGGGCGTCCTTGTAATAGACCCGAACCTGGTGTTCATAATCGTCGACAGCTACTTCGGCGGCGACGGCAGGTTCCACACGAGGATAGAGGGCAGGGACTTCACCAACGTCGAGCAGTCGGTCATCAGGAAGGTCGCCGAGGTCATATTCCACGAGATGGGAGAGATATGGAGGCCGGTCCACCACATCGAGTTCAAGCAGGTGAGGTCCGAGATGAACCCGCAGTTCGTCAACATCGTCGGGAACATCGAGCCGGTCATCGTATCGACCTTCAGGATGGAGATAGAGTCCCAGCAGAACCGCTTCTTCTTCTGCGTGCCGTTCTCGGCCATGGAGCCCATCAGGGAGAAGCTCTACGGCGGACACAGGGTCGACGCCGTAGAGATCGACAAGGGCTGGTCGCAGAACCTCATGAGGCGGTTCGGGGCGGTCCAGCTCTCCATCTCGGGCGAGATGGGCAGGGCCAAGATAATGGTCTCCGAGCTCCTTAACCTCAAGGTGGGGGACGTCATACAGCTCGACGGAAAAACAAAGGACCCGCTCAGGGTGTACATAGAAGGCGCGGCAAAGCTCTCGGCCAGGCCCGGCGTCATGGACAACAACTACGCACTTAAGATAGTGGAGCCCATCCAGGAAAGGGGACAGGAGATATGACGAACGAGCAGGAGACAGGGACGACGTTGGACGACCAGTGGGGCGCGGCGTTTGCGGAGCAGGGCACGGCGCCCGAGCCGGCCAAACCCAAGGAGGCCCCGAAGAAGGAAGAGGCGAAGCCCGCGAGCTTCGCCTCGTTGAAGCAGGAGTCTAACGGGGCGGTAACCAACCTCGACATGATACTCGACATACCGGTGACGCTCTCGGTGGAGATCGGGAGGACGAGGATGATGGTAAAAGACCTCCTCCAGCTCGGGCAGGGCGCGGTCGTGGAGCTTGAGAAGCTCGCCGGAGAGCCGATGGAGATACTCGTCAACGGCAGGCTCGTGGCCAGAGGCGAGGCGGTCGTGATAAACGAGAAGTTCGGGATAAAGCTCACGGACATCGCAAGCCCGTCCGAGAGGATAAACAAGCTCAGATGACCGGCTCGTACGCATACCTCCTCGTGAAGGCGGTTCTCACGCTCGTCTTCGTGCTCGGGCTCCTCGGGGTCTCGCTCTACGCCCTCAAGTGGTACATGGCAAAGGGCGGGAAGGCGGCCTCCGGGAAGCTCCCGGCGCCGGTGAAGGTCCTCTTTACGGCGATGCTGGGTCAGAAGAAGAACCTGGCGATAGTGGAGGTCGCGGGCGAGGTTTTAGTCCTCGGGATCACACCCAACGCGATAAGCTTTCTAACCAAGATAGAGAAGAACGAGACGATAGAGGAGCTGAAAAAAGGCAACGGCAGGCGCGGACTCCTCGGTCTCTTTCAGGGCGGGTTTTAGAATGAGAAAGAACTTCAGGACATCCTTGATATTGCCGGCCCTGGCCGCGGCGCTCGTTTTCCCGGGCGCGGCATTCGGCGCCGACGCCCTCTCGCTTCCGAACGTAAGCCTCACCATGGGCGGCGCGTCGAGCCCCCAGGGGCTGGCTACGGCCATACAGATAATACTCTTGCTCACGGTCCTGACGCTCGCGCCGGCGATCCTCCTCCTCATGACCTCGTTTACGAGGATAGTCATCGTGTTTTCGATTCTGAGGCAGGCGCTCGGCGTACAGCAGGCGCCGCCGAACCAGGTCGTAATCGGGCTCTCGCTCTTCCTCACCTTTTTCATAATGTCCCCGGCCTTCAACACGATAAACCAAAAGGCCCTGAAACCCTACATGGAAGGGACGATAAACCAGGAGTCGGCGCTTAATAACGCGCTCGCGCCGCTCCGCGAGTTCATGCTCCGGAACACGAGGGAGAAGGACATAGACCTCTTCATAAAGTTATCCAAGTCCCCGGCGCCGCATACAAAGGCCGACATCACGACACTCGCCCTCATCCCGGCCTTCGTGACAAGCGAACTCAAGACCGCGTTCCAGATAGGGTTCCTCATTTATCTGCCGTTCCTCGTGATAGACATGGTCGTCGCGAGCGTCCTCATGTCCATGGGCATGATGATGCTCCCGCCGGTGATGATATCGCTCCCGTTTAAACTCATGCTCTTCGTGCTCGTGGACGGCTGGTACCTGCTCGTCGGGTCGCTTGTCCAGAGCTTCAGTTAGAAAGGAAACTCGTATGACGCCGGAGTTTGTTACAAGCATAGGCAAGGAAACGATAGAGGTGATCCTCATGGTCTCTGCCCCGGTACTCATAGCCGGCATGGCCGTCGGGCTCGCTGTCTCGATATTCCAGGCCGTCACGCAGATACAGGAGATGACGCTCACGTTCGTCCCCAAGATAATAATCGTCTTCGTCGTCCTGCTGGCGCTCTCCCCGTGGATGATGGAGATAATGATCAACTTCACACAGAAGATATTCACCGACATCCCGCTCTACGCGAGAGGCTGATGGAATTCACCCAGTACATACTTGCCAACTCCTCGACCTTCCTCTTCGTGCTCACGAGGACAACGGCGATAATATTCACCGCCCCGATATTCGGCGCGTTCAACGTGCCGATGCAGGTCAAACTCGCCATCTCTTTCCTCATAGCCCTCATACTCTCGCCGCTTACCGCCTTTGTGCCGATGCCGGAGACGATGACCGGGCTCGTCTTTAGCATGGGCTCTGAGATACTCATAGGCGCGTTCATAGGGCTTGCGATCAAATTCGTCTTCGCCGGGATCGAGTTCGCGGGGCAGATAGCCTCGTTTCAGATGGGCATAGGCATGGCGAGCGCCTACGACCCCATAAACAGCGCGCAGATAACGGTCCTCGGCAAGATGATGTCGATACTTTCGCTCCTCATATTCTTAAGCGTCAACGGCCACCTCATGGTGATAATGGCGTTGAAGAAGAGCTTTGACGCGATACCGCCTTACGGCTTCCACCTGTCCGGAGAGCTCATGGAGAACTTCATAGTATTCTCCAAGGAGGTATTCATACTCGCGGTGAAGTTCTCGGCGCCGGTCGTCGCTATCCTCGTATTCGTCAACGTCGCCCTGGGCATTATGGCGAGGACGGTCCCCCAGCTCAACATGTTCGCGATAGGATTCGCCATAACCATAACCGTGGGTTTCATAATGCTCGCTCTTTCGCTCCCGGTCTTCGAAACCGCGCTTGTAAGCGTCTACGACAGGATGTGGCAGGGCGTATTCAATCTCATAAGGGTGATGTAGCATGGCCGAGGACGATTCACAGGAACGGACAGAACAACCATCGTCGCGAAAGCGCGATCAGGCGCGCGACGAGGGGAGTTTTGCGACATCCAAAGAGCTCTCGACCTTCCTCATGATCGCGGGCTCGATGGCGGTGCTTTATTTCTCCGCGGTCTGGATGTTCACGGGGCTCGCCGACCTTATGAAGGGGTCGTTCAAGCTCCTTATAAAGGGCGATCTTACCGTTAAAGAGGTCTCCGGCCTCTTCAACATGGTCTCGTACAAGTTCTTCGTCATCATACTCCCGGCGTTGGCCATACCGCTCTTCGGGGCGATATCTTACGTGCTCCAGAACGGTTTCGCCTTGACGACCAAACCCATTACGCCGGACTTATCGAAGCTCGACCCCCTGGCGGGCGCGAAGAAGATCTTATCCACGCAGTCCCTCGTCGAGCTCGCCAAATCGATTGTAAAGATAGGCGTCATCGGGTTCGTAGTATACAAGGCTGTGGCGAGCGAGTGGCGATTGATGCCGTTCCTCATCGAGGCCGACGTCTTCTCGGTCCTCTCGTACGTCGCGGGGATGACCTTCAAGATAATGATGAAGACCCTCTGGGTGCTGGCGCTCATAGCCATCGTCGATTACGCCTTCCAGAGGTGGAACTTCGAGAAGGGCCTCATGATGTCCAAGGAGGAGTTGAAGGAGGAGATGAAGGAGACCGAGGGCGACCCCATAGTCAAGGCGCGCATAAGGTCTATCCAGAGGGAGATGGCGAGGAAGCGCATGATGGCGGAGGTGCCCAAGGCCGACGTCGTTGTCACCAACCCGACCCACATCGCGGTCGCCCTCAAATACGACAAGGAGAAGGCGAGCGCGCCGATAGTCGTGGCCAAGGGCGCGGACATGATCGCCGAGAAGATAAAGGAAGTCGCAAGAAAGCACGGGGTCCCGGTAGTAGAGAACAAGCCGCTCGCCAGGGCCTTATTCAAGGCCGTGGAGGTCGGAAAGCAGATACCGGCGGACCTCTACAGGGCGGTAGCCGAGATACTCGCGTACGTATACAAGCTCAAGAACAGGGCCCGCGCAGGGCGTAACGGATAGAGGGGTAATAAGATGGCCGGCGTACTCGAATCGATATCAAAGTACAAGAAGGGCACGGAGCTCATAGTGCCGCTCGGGATAGTGGGCATCCTCTTCGTGATGATACTCCCGGTCCCGTCGCTCGCGCTCGACCTCCTCCTTACGTTCAACATAACGGTCGCGATAATCATCCTCCTCGTCGCGGTCTACATAGAGAAGCCGCTGGATTTTTCCACCTTCCCGATACTCCTCCTCGTGACGACGTTATTCAGGCTGTCGTTGAACGTCGCTTCTACCAGGCTCATCCTCCTCCACGGCGCCGAGGGCCCCTCAGCCGCCGGAGAGGTGATAAAGTCCTTCGGAAACTTCGTCGTCGGCGGGAACTACGCCGTAGGCTTCGTCGTCTTCGCCATA
>JACREV010000030.1 GCA_016218095.1 Deltaproteobacteria bacterium
ATTCGTCTACTCTGACGCGGCGGATACCCGCACAACCGGGCCTAAGAGCATAACAGCGCACGAGTTCTTCGTAAAGCTCGCTCAGAGGATAATAAGCGCACTCACGCTCCGCACCCGCGAGGGCTTCGTATTCAATGTGGATGCGCGGCTGCGCCCTTCGGGGAGCGCAGGCCCGCTTGTAGTATCGAAGGAGGCCTTCCTCGGATATCACGCGGGAAAGACGCAGGTCTGGGAAAGGCAGGCGCTCGTGAGGGCCCGGCCTGTCGCCGGGGACTTGAAGTTCGGCGCGGACGTCTTGAACGAGCTCTTTGATATCTCCTACGGAAAGCCTTTCACCCCGGAAGAGGTCGACGAGATGCTCCGCATAAGGAGGCGCATGGAAGTTGAAATTGCCAAGGAAACCCCGTCACGGTATAATATCAAGACCGGACGCGGCGCGCTTGTCGATATCGAGTTCCTCGTTCAATCGCTTCAGCTTAAATGGGGGCTCGAGAAAAAGTCCTTGAGGACCCCGTATACGCTTAAGGCGCTCCTCCGGTTGAGCCGCGAGGGGCTGCTTGATGAAAAGGAATGCTCTTTTTTAAAAGAGGCGTACTCGTTCTACCGTCTGCTGGAGACGCGTCTCCGCATAGTGCACGACAGGCCCGAAGGGTATCTGAACGAAGGGTCCGAGGAGCTCAGCACATTATCGAGACGCGCCGGGTACACGGGTCCAAACCCCGGCGAGAGGCTCTTAAAGGACTACAAAGGTTTTTCCGATAGGGTAAGGGAAGTCTACAATGCGACCCTTAACTCATTAAAGGCTAGGGGGTAGTTTGAAGGAAAATCAGGGGAACCTCGCTAAAGTCGGTCTGCCGCAGCTCCTCCACCTCATATACATGAAGGGAGACCGGGCGGCGGCCCTCGACATCGTGAGGGAGCCCGTAAAGAAGAGGTTCTTCTTCAAGGACGGTGTGCCCGCCGGGGCGTCGTCCAACATCTTGAACGAGGTCCTCGGCAGGCTACTCATGCAGGAGGGCATAATCTCCCAGAAGGACTACGAGACCTCGCTCGAAGCGGTCCTCAAGGAGAAAAAGAAGCACGGAGAGGTCCTCATCTCCATGGGGCTCTTGACCGCCGAACAGCTCGACTCCTTCCTCGTCCTCCAGCTGAAAAGAAGGCTCTGGAGGATATTCGGCTGGAACGAGGGGACCTACAGGTACACGAAAATAGAGTCGGTCCCGCAGGCGATATCGCACCCCTCCCTCCATCCGGCCTCTCTCATCCTCGAAGGCGTAAGCCTCGGCTTCTACCCCGCGCCGCGCCTCAAGGCTGATATAAAAGACCTGATAGACAAGCCCTTCAGCGCCGCCGCCGACCCTGGCAAATACTCGCTCGACTCGTTCAACCTGAACCTCCAGGAGAAGAGGTTCCTCTCCTCCTTTGACGGGGCCAGGAACCTGAAGGAGGTTGTCGAGTCCTCGGACCTCCTGCGGCACAGGGCCCTCTCTCTTGCGCTCTCCTTTATCATAACCGGGCTCATCAAGGGCCCGCGCGCCCTCCCCGAGCCGGAGTTCTTCGAGGAAGAGGCCAAAGAGAGGCCGCTCGTAACGCCGGGTGCGGCGGGCGACACGAGGCTTAACGCCGAGCTCCTCTTCATGCGCGCAAAGTCCGCGCTCGCGGCAGGCGACTATACGTCGGCCGTAACCATGTTCAGGGAGATAACGGACCTTAATCCGGTGGAGGGCGAGTACTGGGCATATCTCGGCTGGGCGCTATACAACGAAAACCCCGAGGCCCCCAAGGAAGCGGAAAAGGTCATAAAAGATTCCATCGACCTGAATAACGACCTCGACTCAGCGTGGTACTTCCTGGGGGAGGTCCTGCTCGCCTCGAGGGAGAGAGGGCAGGCCGCATCCGCCTTCAAAACGGCCCGGCAAAAAAACCCGTGGCTCTCTTCAGCCGGAGCGGAGCTTAAAAGGCTCGAGCTTGCGGCAACCGAGCCCGCGTACGCCGACTCGGACGGACGCGGCAGGTATACGGCCTACTACGGCCTCAAGGACGACCCGTTCAGGGATATCCCTCAAAAGCCGTCCTTCTCGCCGGCATCCAGGGGCGAGGTCCTCGATGCGATAAAGAGGTCGGTCATGAGGAGGTCCGGCCCCATATTCGTCGGGGGCGCGAAGGGCGCGGGCAAGACGACTTTCATAATCGACCTCCTGCATAAGCTCTCTGATGAGAAGGTCCTCACCGCCGCAGTATTGAAGCCCCCCTCAAGGGAGCTCGATCTCATAAAGGCCATAAACGCCGAGGTCGGCGGCACCTCTGAGGCGAACTCCGTCAAGGAACAGCTCTTGAGCTTCGGCATGCGCGTCTCCCAGAACAAGATACAGGGGGGGCACACACTCATCATAATAGACGACTCCGACCGGCTCTCCGCCGGATGCCTGAAACTCATACAGTACCTCTCGCGGCTTAAGACCCTGCAGATGGTCCTTGTCGGGGAGCCGTCATTTCTTGAGCGGCTCTCCTCACCGGAGTTCGCGGAGCTCAAAGAGAGGGTCAAGACCGTCCACGAGCTAAAGCCCTTTACGGAGGAAGAGACCGGGGAGTATATAAAATCGCGTCTTGACGCCTTGAAGACCACGGCGGGGTCATACGTTTTTACTCCCGACGAGGTGAGAGAGATACACTCCTCGTCCGGCGGTTCGCCCTCGCTCATAAACAGAAAGGCGGCCGAGCGCCTCTTCGCCTCGCTTGAAGCGGGTCTTGAAAAGGGGGCTGGACGCGAAGGGGCCGTTGAAGGGGCCGGGGCGCTTGCCGGTTCGGAGACCGAAGAGGCCGCCCACGTGGATACCCGGACGTTCGCCTTCGAGCCTCCTTTTTCGTTCGATGAGGCGGAGAAAGCGCCTCAAGAGAAAGAAGGGGGCCTGCCCCCCGACGCAGGGCTTGAGGTAGCGGAGGCGTATTCTATCGAGGGAGACGCAAAGAAGACCGAGCCTGTCGCTGAGTCCCATGAGACCACGGCGGGACTTACGGGCAATGAGATAGAGGAGCCTTCTGCCGCGATTAAAGGAGAGACTCCAATACCAGAGCCCCCTCTTCCCGCACCCCCTGTGCACGCCAGGCCCTCGCCGCCGGCCGAGGGCCTCCATAAGAAAGAGGTCGTCCATTTCGAGAAGGCCGGCAAGTCCGCCGGCAGGCGCCTTACCCTCTGGATAATACTCATGATAATAGCCGGGCTCGCCATAGGCTCGGCGATAGGCATAGTCTGGTTCAGGAAAGACAAGGC
>JACREV010000226.1 GCA_016218095.1 Deltaproteobacteria bacterium
TCGACCTCCTTGAGGCAGACGACTTCGACTTCATACTCTGCGACATAAGGATGCCGTGCCTCGACGGGCTCTCATTCCTCAAGGCCTTGAAGGACAGGGGGCTCGCGCGGACAGTCATCATGATGAGCGCCTACGGGACGTTCGACACGGCGATCGAGTGCATGAAGCTCGGGGCTTACGACTATATATCCAAGCCCTTCAAGGCCGACGAGATAGTACTAACGGTCAAAAAGGCCGAGGAGCGGGAAAAGCTCAAGAGGGAAAACCAGCGCCTTAAGGCAGAGGCGCTCGAAGAGTACGACTTCACGAACATATATACGCATGACGAGAAGATGCTCGCCATCCTCGGCCTCGTCCGGAAGGTCGCGGATTACACGACCTCCGTCCTCATACTCGGGGAATCCGGCACCGGCAAGGAGCTCGTAGCAAGGGCCATACACTACGGCGGGGGCAGGGCGCAGAAGCCCTTTGTCACGGTCAATTGCGGGGCGATACCCGGCGCGCTCCTTGAAAGCGAGCTCTTCGGCCACGTCAAGGGCGCCTTTACCGACGCGCACAGGACAAAGACCGGGCTCTTCCAGGAGGCCGAGGGCGGGACGATATTCCTGGACGAGGTAGGCGAGCTCCCGATGGAGCTTCAGGTCAAGTTGCTCCGGGCCCTCCAGGAGGGCGAGATAAGGAAGGTCGGGGAGACCAAACCCGTCAAGGTCGACGTGCGGGTAGTAGCCGCGACCCTCAAGGACCTTAAAGAGGAGATAAGGAAGGGGGCGTTCAGGGACGACCTCTACTACAGGCTGAACGTCATAGAGATAAAGCTCCCGCCTCTCCGGGAGCGCCCGGCCGATATACCGGGGCTTGCCGCGCGTTTCGTCGAAAAATACTCCAGGAAGTTCGGAAAGCCTCCGAAGAGGATCTCGGAGGAGGCGCTTGCGGTACTTTCCGGCTACGGATGGCCGGGCAACATCCGCGAGCTCGAGAACGTCATAGAACGTGCGATGATACTCGAGGAGACGGAGACCATAAGGCCGAAGTCCCTGCCGATAGCGGTGCCGAACGCGCTGCCCCGGACCGCCCCGGCGTTCGAGACCCCGTCGGAAGGGCTTTCGGCGGTTACGGCGCGCCCTTCAACGGACGACCTCTCCATCAAGCGCGCCCAGGAAATGATAGAGAAAGACCTCATAAAAAGGGCGCTGGAAAAGACCCGCAACAACAAGACAAAGGCCGCCGAGATACTTGAGATAAGCCACAGGGCCCTCCTCTATAAGATAAAAAATTACGGACTATGAAAAAAGTTCATAGTCCTTCGGCGGGTCCTTCCAATGCAAATCGAGAAAAATCAGGTACTTTGCTTTTGGCATGTCGTTTGCACAATTTTATGGCAGAGGGAATTGGTATGTCAGAGATAAGGGAAAATAAGAGGGCAGGGGGTGGCTCAAGAGGGTATTCTCTCGTGGAGCTTCTTGTAGTCCTGGGGTTAGCCGCCACTCTGCTTGCCATAGGCGTGCCCGCGCTCATCGGCCAGATGAATCACTTGAGGCTCACGAGGTCCGTGCGCGACATCGCGATCGAGCTGAACGCCGCTCGCCTTAAGGCCATAGCCCAGAACAACAGGTACAATGTGCACTTTACGCTGAACGCCGCCCCTGCAGTCGATACCTACAGGCTCCAGTATTTTGACGGCGCCTCCGATTGGATAGATGAACCGACCCATGAGACCAAGGAGGTCGAGCCGGGTATCGACATTGTGAGCCCCGGCGCCGACTTCGACATCGATTTCTGGCCGCAGGGAAAAGGCACCGCCAGGTCGATATGTGTGCAGTACACGGCGTCCGACAAGATGAAGATCGATGTCACGGAAGCGATGGGAAGGATAACGATTGAGAACGGATGCTGAAAATGTGGAGGAGGCCATGACAGGCTCCCGCGGTTTTACGCTCGTAGAGGTCCTGATAGCCCTGACTATCCTATCGATAGGCATCCTCGGCATAGCCGGGCTCGCGGGCACCGTTGTCAAGTCTTCCGGGTACAGCAAGTCCGTCACCCAGGCTACGAACATCGCCCAGGACAAGATAGAGTCGCTCCTCTCCGTCGACTTCGACAACCTCCAGTCGACCGACACCACCACCGCGCGGACGGACTTGAGGAGGACGTGCGTCCAGACCGACGCCACGGCCGCGAGGCCCGTCTATACCTGCACGCCTTCATCGACGATAACGAAGGACGGCAGGACCTACACGTGGGCGTACACGGTGACGCTTATAGACCTGGACGGCAGCGGGAACGCGAGCGCCGACGGGCTTAAAAGGCTCGACGTAACCGTATCGTGGGTCGACACCGGATGGGGCACGAGGAGCCTTACCCTTACCACCTTGAGGAGCGCGGAGTTCGTCAATTAGGCCCTTAATGAGAGGCATGGATATGAAGATGTCGGTCAAGAGACACGTGGACAGGGCCCTTCGGAGCGAGGGCGGCTTTTCGGTAGTCGAGCTCCTCATAGCCATATTCATAACCGGCATCATAGCCGGGGCCATGTACACGCTCTACACGAACTTCTTCAGGCAGACGGCGGCAACGGACCTGACCGTCGAGGCCCAGCAGAACGCGAGGGCCGCGATAAACATCATGGAGCGGGAGCTCCTGAACGCAGGTTACGCGGCGGACACCGAGGATATCATATCGGTCGCCGACGCCGACGAGGTAGAGTTCACCTACAAGGACCCGGCCACGCTCGCCACAGTAAGCCCGACCGCGACCAAGAGGCTCAAGGTAAAGTACCACCTCTCCCCGGACCCTTCGGACCCTTCGGCCGTATACCCGACCACCGACGACGGGACGCAGTACTACAAGCTCGTCCGCACCGTCGACGATTTGACGGACGCCTCTGACGTGCCGCAACCCGAGGAGATAGTCCCCTACATCCAGAAAGAAGGGGGCGGCGCCGACAAGGGGCTCCAGCTCACCTATTACGACATAAACGGCAACGTCGTAGCCGATACCTCGACCGTCGCCGCGCGCAAGAACATAAAGTTTATAAGCGTAAAGCTCATAACCATTACACGCGCCAAGGAAGAGGGCGCGGCAACACATGAGAGCTTCACCATGGAGACCCACGTAAGGCTCCGCAATATCGGCGTCGGGAGCTCCGGGACGGACGCGACACCTCCGGCGGCGCCGACCGGCGTGCAGGTCAGGGACCCCGGGGTCTGCGGGAGGCTCAAGCTCAAATGGACGAAGAACACCGAGGGAGACCTCGCGGGCTACAAGGTATATTACGGCGTGACCTCAGGCGGGTACAACGGCATCATCAACATACCGGCCTCCGTCCTTACAAGCTCCACCTACAGCTGTTCCGAGGTCGGCTCATCGATAGAGTGCACCGTCTATCCGTCGAGCCCTGCGCTCGCCTATACGCCTTCGACGACGGCGGCGGGCTCTGGTACACACTATTACATCGCCGTAAAGGCCTACGACAACTCGCTGAACTTCAGTGATTTCTCGACCGAGGTCTCCGGGGACCCGGCTACAAGCAACCCGGCCTTCGACTCCGGCGGTAACGATTCCACCCTGAACCCCGTGAAGCCGCCGCTCGTCACCGCCTTTACCGCCGCTAACGGCGCGACCGAAGGGCAGGTCGCGCTCAGCTGGGCCGCGTACGACACCACGAACTACCCGGACGTCGTAGGCTTCAGGATATACAGGTCCACGTCAGCCTTCTCCTCTTACCCCGTCGACCCGGCGGCCGCCGGCATAGACTGGATAGCCGGAGAGCCGGGCGGCGGCAAGCCAGAGATAGCCCAGAGCGCCACGTCGTATACCGACGTCGGGCCGTCCCTTACCGGTTGCATGGTCTATTATTACGCCATAGCCCCGGTCAACTGCGACGCCACGCTCATCCCCGACGACGGGGGCGACCCGTCCTCGAAGAAGTACATCCAGACCGATTACGCGGCGACCTGCGGCGACGGCGCGAGCGCATGCACGCCTGGGACCGGTTTTTCCGCCGTCTCCGGGTCCGACACCGCCCCGAACGAGACGACGGCCCCCTCTGCCCCGGTGATAGACGCGAGGGCGGGATGGAAGAGGGTCGCGCTCTCGCTCACCCAGCCAGCGAGCGCGGACCTCGACCAGACATGCCTTTATGAGAACGACAGCGCCACGTACCCGGCGCTCCTTACGGACACCGACGCCTATCCGAGGGTGTCCAAGTGCTACCAGGTGAACACCACCTCGACGCCGAACTCGAGGCTCGTCCCGGACTCCGGCGGCATATTCACGGTTTCCGAGCTCGCCCAGGGGCAGTCGACCTCCTTCTGGCACGACTCGATGACGGTAGAGAATCCCGGGACGCCTTCTCTCGCCGAGACGGGCACTTACTCATACAGGGCCGTTTCGTTCGATCTCTGCGGCAACGGTTCGCCGCCCACTAGCGCGCAGGCGACTACCATACTCTGCGGCGAGGACCCGGCCTCGGGTGAAAAACCGCCCGCGGTTGCAGGCGCCTCAGCCTCGTGCTGTTCGAGCCCCGCGTCCCTTACGTGGACGGGGGTATCGAGCGACACAGGCTCGCCGTCGACGCCGACGAACCCCTACGACCTCGCCGGCTACAGGATATTCAGGTCGTCATCCGTGGACTTCACGGGCTCTACGATGGTCTCGGGCTCCGCGCCGTTCTGGGGCACCACGTACAACGACGCGACGGTCTCGGACGGCGGGACGTATTATTACAGGATAGTCTCCACCGACTGCCCGTATGAGAGGAACAACCCCTCGGAGGCTACGATAAAGAGCGACATGCTGAGCGGGTATCTGAACTCAACGCTCGTCGGCCCCGTGAAACCCGGAATGTTGGACAGGGACGAGAAATGCGTGGGCTCGTCGGGCTCCTGCTTCAAGGACGACCACAGGGAGGTCCTCACAGGCGTAGACGTAAACAACTCTTCCGGAACGGGCACGAACTCTACGACGCCCAAGTCCTCGTACAAGCACAACACCGTCACCATGTTCCTCAGCAACTCCAGCGCCGGGACAATGACGATCACCAACGCGACGGTCTCGTGGGTCAACTCCTCGGCTTATCTCAGGGAGATAAAGGTCGGCGGCGGCAGGAGCGGCATGGGGACCTTCTCTACGTCCATAGACGCCTCGGCGACTGCCGCTGTCTCGGGCACCCCGCCGTATTCGAGCGGAGTGACGAACGTGGCCTTGACCACGACACAGGTCCCCGCGAGCGCGCGCTACGTGCCGATAACCTTCGAGTTTAAGGACGCCTCAGGGAACGCCGTCGACATGAGGGACGACCAGCTCCTCATAACCCTTAAGGTCACTAACGACGCGACCTCGACGACCGGGTGCCTCTCTTACCTTACCGTCTCCCAGAGCCTCGAAGGGGTCTTCGTGCCCTTCGGGCCCTCGATCTCCGCCACACAGCAGAACAAGCCGTCGTCCCCGACCTTCAGCTACGCGGTCCCGGGCTCGACGGGCTTGAATGCGGTCACCTCCGGCGTCGACGGCCCGGTCATCGTCGGATCGGGCGTATCAGTGGCCGTTACCGCCAACATCGCCGGGAACACCACCCACGCGGTCACCGGCTCAAAGGTCACCGTCACCTCGGCGAAGCTCTACTACAAGGTCACGGCAAAGACCACGACTACCGCTCCGACGTCGGGCTTTACCGAGGTCACGATGACGAACCCGTCCGGCAATACCTGGACAGGGACGATACCCGCGAACGAGGGGTTCAGGATGTGGTACTACATCGTGGCGACCGACGCGGACGGCAACTGGGACCGCGACCCCGAGATCTCGGATGGCGCTTATGTCTACGACCAGGAGAATTTCGACGTCTGCGACGTGACGCCAAGCGCGCCGACGAACCTCTCGGCGGTGCCGAGCGGCTCTGACGTCGCGCTCTCATGGACGGCCGCGACCACGTACACGAACGGCGCGACGATAGACACCGGGGTAGACCCCATAAAGTACAGGATATACAGGGGAGGTACCCAGATAGGGACCGACCAATCCGGGACGACCTATTCCGACACCGGCCTTGCCAACGGCGTCTACAGCTACTATGTGAAGGCGCTCAACTCCTGCGCGTCGCCCGGGCCGAACGTAAGCGCGCAGTCAAACACCGCGGCCGCGTGCGTCGGGGCCTCGGGACAGGCCACGCTCTCGGTAAGCCCGACTTCCATCTACAGGGGGGAGAGCTACACGGTCACGATAGTCGACTGTCTCGCCATAAACGGCGCGTACTCGGCTACAACTGAAGTCATAAACACGACGAGCGGCTTTACCGGGTTTACGAACACCTCCACCGCGCCCGGCTCCTATAGCCCGACGATAACCGAGACCGGCCCGGCCACGGGGACGTTCACCAAGACCATCACGACGACTAGCGACGTGACGGACTCCACAAAGCTCCTTACGCTCGCGACCGACACCGTTACGGTCACCTATCCGTACGCGTCGCCTTCTTCGAAGACCGTGAGCGTCGTCGTAGACCCGTGCACGAACACGCCGAAGGCGCCGACCGGCTTCACCGGGGCGATTGTCTCCAACAACGCCGAGCTCTCCTGGACCGCCGTCACGCAGAATACCGACAACTCGGCGATAACCGACCTCGTTGGTTACAAGATATATGAGCGGGTCTGCGCCAAGAACAAGCCGGACTGCACCGGCGCCGACATAGTCGCAGAGTGGTTCTTAAGGTCGACGGTCGCCGCCGGGACAACGACCGCAGTCCTCGGGCCCGACCAGGGCAACTGGAACCAGAGGATATACTACTTCAAGGCGACGGCGTACGACTCCTGCGCAACACCCAAGGAGAGCGCCTACTCCGGCGCCTGGAACGAGACGAACTAAAAGGTGGACGCCATGAAGCCCAAAAACGAAGGCGGCAGAGAAAAGGGGTTCGTCCTCATACTCGCGCTCGTCACCATGATAGCGATGACGGTCATAGGCTTGAGCGCCGTCATGAACATGACGACCGACCTGCAGTTATCAAGGAACGAGAGGGACTCGAAAATAGCCTTCCAGCTCGCCGAGGCCGGCATAAACGAGATGATATCGAGGATACACCTGCCGTCAACGAACGCCAATTATACCGGGGAGATCTCGGGCGAGAGCGGCTACAGAGATGACCAATGGAACTCCGGAAACGCGCTCGGCAAGAACATCGGGTACGGCTACGGGGCGAACAGGGCGAGCGCGGAGACACTCAACTACACGGTACAGATAAGCTATCTCAACGATGATAATTCCGAGAACCTCTGCGACTCAAACGAAGAGACCGACGGCTCTAACAACTCGGGCAACGCCTTAAAGGTCCCGGACACCGCTTCGTGGAACTGCCCGCACGGAACGACCGAGGTAGTCATGTTCGGCAACGACTTCAAAATACCCGAGACCGTAACGTTCATAGACTACGGCAAACAGCCGGTCTACAAGATAGAGTCGACCGGGGCCTACGGCACGACCCAGAGGACGATAATCGCCTACGTCGGGGCAAGCAACCTGAATACCGATACGAGCGCCGCCATAAACACCAACGGGTGCGTCACTATCTCCGGAGGCTCTACGAACATAACCGGGGGAGTGCTCGAGTACGGCAGCGGCGGCTCCTGCACGACCTGCGACGACGGGCTCGGCGGATGCGCCGCAAAGGGCACCGAAGACGTCATGAACACCTATCTCGGGGACAATATCTCGGAGATAATCAACTTCGCCGACGAGACGCACAGGTGCAAGAACATGACCTGCAGTTCCGCAGGACCCCCGGCGGACGATATCCCCGCGAGCGGAAAGATAGACGACGTCGTCCTCAACTGGGGCGATTACACGAACGACACCTATTCCACGATGATATACGTCGACAACTCCGGGGGCAAGGAGGTCGAGATAGCGGGGAACTTCACCGGCAGGGGGATACTGATAGTGACAGGCGACTTGAAGCTCTCCGGCACCCTCCAGTACGAGGGGCTCATATATGTCTTCGGCCAGCTCAGATTGTCCGGCACCCTGAACGTCACAGGCGGCGTCATGGCCGACAGCACCGTCAACGTCAACGGCAACGTAACCGCCACCTACGACCAGTCCACCCTCGACGCCGTATCCAAGGAAAACAGCTCGTCGACCGTAATACTCTGGAAGAGGATGTAAGGGGATTTTTTTTTAAAGTTTCCCCGGGCCGCCCCGATATATAGACAGGGGGCTTAATTAGTTTGAAATTATATATAATTATAACCAATTTAAAAAAATCTATTGACAATTTTGACATATTGGAATAGATTGCAATCAACTTGCGCCAGTTATGCGAAATTAAGAAAAAAACCTTGAAAATCTTTTCGGGAGTTGTGACTTTAGTGCTTGTGATATGTCCAGAAATAATCTAAAAAAGATACGAGAGAACCTGTTACTCAGCAAGTCCGAGCTCGCGCGCAAGGCCGGCATCTCGCCGCTTACCGTAGACAGGATAGAGCGGGGCTTCCCGTGCAGGGTGGACACCAAGAGGAAGATAATCCACGCGCTCGGGATGAAGGTGACGGAGAAGGGAAAGGTCTTTACGGACTGACCGGGGGAATATGAATCTGCCGTTTCTGAGGAAAAAAGACGCCGTAGCGTTCGACATAGGCTCCAATTCCATAAAGCTCGTCCAGATGAACCAGACAAAGAAGGGATGGGAGCTTACAAAGCTGGGCATGGCCGAGCTCCCGCCCGAGGCGATCGTCGACGGCTCCATAATCGACTCCATGACGGTCACCAACACGCTCAAGGACCTCATCAAGGAACACGGCGTCAAGGTCAAGGACGCCGTCTCCTCCCTCACCGGACACTCCGTCATCATCAAGAAGGTCAGCTTCCCCGCAATGACCGAGGAAGAGCTCGCGGACTCCATCCAGTGGGAGGCCGAGCAGTACATCCCGTTCCCGATCACCGACGTAAACATCGACTTCCAGATACTCGGCGCCGACACGGAGGGCAGGGGCCAGATGGACGTCATGCTGGTCGCGGTAAAGAAGGACGTCATAAACGACTACACGAACGTCATCAAGGAGGCGGGCCTGAACCCCGTCGTCATCGACGTCGACTCCTTCGCCCTCGAGAACATGATGGAGATAAACTACCCCGTCTCTCCCGGCGAGAACATCGCCATGGTGAACATCGGGGCCTCCATAACGTCCATAAGCGTCATATTCGGCGGGCTCACCATATTCACCCGCTCGATACCGATGGGCGGGAACCAGTTCACCGAGGAGATACAGAGACAGCTGAACGTGAGCTTCAAGGACGCCGAGGAGATGAAGACCGGCAAAAAGCCCGAGGGCGAGGCGCAGGTCTCCTCAGCCGTCGAATCCATCGCCGCGAACCTCACCTTCGAGGTGAAGAGGTCCCTTGACTTCTTCCTCGGCGGCTCGCAGGGCTCTTACGTAAATAAGATATACTTGAGCGGCGGGGGCTCCAGGGCCGCCGGGCTCAAGGACCTCATGCAGGAGA
>JACREV010000230.1 GCA_016218095.1 Deltaproteobacteria bacterium
CCAGACGACGTTCCCGGTATAGGCGTCCCACATCTCGAGGTATATCTTTATCTCGGACTCGTGGGTCTTGAATAACGTGAGGCCGAAGAGCGAGAACCTCGTCGACTGCCTCTGCTGGAAGTTTATGAGCCTCGGCTGGACAAAGTATCTGACGTTCAGCGCGACACCGAGTTTTTTAAGCCTGTCCCTGTCGAGTATGCCGGTCGTGGCGTAGGCGCGGAGCATCTCGGCGTAGTCCGGGGTGAACCCCCTGCTGTTTATGCTCGAGAGCGACTCCCAGTACGGGACGATCTTCAACTCCGGGCGCTCTTTTTTGAGCGCCTCCTCTAAAAACTCCCCGAGGATATTCTTATATTCCTGCCTCCCGTCGCCGCCGGCCGCCGTAAGAAGACCGAGTGTGTGGCCGTTATAGTTCTCAGTAAAGGCCGGGGACCTGTATGTCTCCCTTACGCCGAGGTTCGCCTGCCGAAGCGGGTCTGTCGCGCAAGACGCGAGGAACCCAGCTGATAGAGCCAAAACCAGGATAAGTTTTTTCATGGGCCTTTATGGTGCGGCAGGGCCTCTTGCGTTACGCGGGAAAATCCCCCGCGCACGCCGCCCTTTAAGGAGATTGGGGCATGCTCCCCGCTGTTTTGAGGCCGTTACTGCAAAAGCTGTTACAGAGCATTCTTAAGCGCGACGAAGGCCCGAGTGAGGCGTACTGTTTTGTACGCGGTAGCGAGCCGAGGAGTAACTCAGTGTATGGATTTATTTTGAGCTCAGTTGGGTTTGCCGACAGACCTGCCGGCAGTCAGACCCCTCACGTGCCGCCGTATCCGACGGCTACCATCCCGCCTTCGACGATGACCGGGACGTTCCTCGATCCATTGGACAGCTTCAGCATCCTCTCCATGTTCTCCGGAGAGGCCTTGACGTTCACATACTCGACGTCGTAACCCTTTTTCGCGAATTCCTCACGGGCCGCGTTGGTATAGGGTCAGGTGTCCTTGCCGAAGATGATGACCTTTTCGCGCATCGCTGTCCTCCTCGATTTGAATGGAAGATACGGAAACGGAAGTTTACACCCGGCGATACCGCTCCTCTTATTATACCCGAGAGTCCGGAAAAATGCCCGGAGAATAAGGAAATGTGAATATACACCGTCCGGCGAGGGTTTTACAAGGGTTATGTTCTCGGGACGACCCCCGGCTCACCTGCTTTTTCCGACGCCCCTTCTCGGACACGACTCACTGATGCGGCACCTCGAGCAGAAGGGCGATACCGGAGAGCAGACGTTCTGGCCGTATGTGACGAGGAGGTCGTTTATCTCTATCCAGTATCTCTTCGGTAGCTTATCTCTCAAGGCGAACTCGGTCTCTTCCGGGGTCTTCGTAGAGACTAAACCCCAGCGGTTCGTTATCCTGTGGACGTGGGTGTCGACGCAGATACCGGGCTTTCCGAAGCCCATGGTGACTACGAGGTTCGCTGTCTTCCTGCCGACGCCCTTGAGCCTTAAAAGCTCGTCTATCTCGTCAGGGACCTGTGAATGATATTTCGAGATGAGCTCCCTCGCAATCCCTCTTATTGTCCGCGCCTTTGTCCTGTAGAACCCGGCGGGGAAGATGGCGCGCTCGATCGTCTTCTCATCGAGCCTTGAGACGGCCTCAGGCGTATCCGCGAGAGCGAAGAGCCTCTCGGAGGCCTGCCTTGTCGTCTCGTCCTTTGTCCGGAGTGAAATGATGCAGGAGACGAGGACCCGGAAGGGGTCTTTCGCCTCCGAGACCTCCGTGACGTACGGGGTCTTGAGCCTTTTCACCTCGGACTTGAGTATCCTTATGACTGAGGGGATGTCTTTGGCGGTCATGGGGCTATATTACTACGGGAGGGGGAAAAGTTCAAAGGGGGAGGGGGGGATTCTTTGTCATTGCGAGGAGCGGTCCTCGCCGGACAGGCAAATCCATATTAAGCGGCTGAACCCGGAAAAGTCTACAGCCCAATCCGGCTTTGGCCGCGCTCCGAGCAAGCGACGAAGCAATCTCCTGACAAGTAATTCCAAAAAGATGAGATTGCTTCGCTTCGCTCGCAATGACGGGAAGAGACCAAATCGAAAAAACTATTTGCAGGTTCAGGTTTATGATTTTATAAGCGGTTGATTGGCGGGGTTAGATTATCTTGGACAGCAGTGGTTTGCAACCTGAACCCTTTTTGATTCGTGACCCGAATATGCTTGATGGGCAATCCCGATTTTCTGCTAAAAGCCTTTTGCGCCCTGCCGGGCTTTTTTTCGGCAAGGGGCTTCTCGCTACGCCCTCCCCCTCCCATTCGCTCGCCCCTGAGTAAGCTGTCGCGGCCTTTTTACTTCCCCGGACGCTCGCGCTCCGCGATATAGCCTCCTCCCTTAATGAGATTGCTTCGCTTCGCTCGCAATGACAACATAAAAAAACGGGGCGGCCTTTAGGCCGCCCCATCGTATTCCTTACCGCGCCTGAGGGCTATCCCCCCTCCGGCCCGGACTTACATCATGTCCATTCCGCCCATGCCGCCCATTCCGCCCATGCCGCCGGGCATGCCGCCCATCGACTTTTCTTCCTTCGGCTTCTCGGCTATCATGCACTCGGTCGTGAGCATGAGCGATGATATCGAGGAGGCGTTCTGGAGGGCTATCCTGGAGACCTTGGTCGGGTCGATGACGCCTGCCTTTACGAGGTCTTCGTAGGTCTCGGTCGCGGCGTTGAAGCCGAACGCGCCCTTGCCGTTCTTTACCTTCTCCACGACTATCGAGCCTTCGAGGCCCGCGTTCGCCGAGATCTGGCGGAGCGGTTCCTCGAGCGCGCGCCTTACGAGCTTTACGCC
>JACREV010000231.1 GCA_016218095.1 Deltaproteobacteria bacterium
CGTCTTTTTCTATCACGATGCTTACTTTGTAAGACATTCAACACCTCCCTCTCGCGAGCTGAAACTGTACTCTGCTTTACTTTAATGATAACACAAACATGAGAGCCCTCAAATAAACCCTTTCTCCTTAAGCCTCCCCAAGGCCTCCTCCTCCTTCTCCCTCATCTCCTTAGCCTGCCTGCCGCCCTTCACATGGTCGTATCCGATAAGGTGGAGGAGCCCGTGGACGAGGAGGCGGCCCAGTTCTTCATCGACCGTTACCTTGAACTCCTTTGCCTGCGCCAGAGTCTTCTCGTATGATATGACGATGTCCCCGAGCATCCTCTCGTCATCCATCGGAAAGCTCAGCACATCCGTCGCCTTGTCGATCTTCCTGTATTCTTTATTGAGCTTCCTTATCTCATCGTTCCCCGTAACAAGCACGGAGAGCTCGCAATCACCGTATCCCAAGCCTCTTAAGGCGCTCTCTGATATCTTCCTTATCTTTGCCTTCAACCCTCTCGGCAGATGAGGCCTCGCCTCTACCAGGACCTTCAATCCTTTCCTCCTTAACAATGTAAGCCGGCTCCGGGTAGTCTATCCTCTGGTGATAGATGCCGGCGAAGACGCGGTTGAAGGACCTCGTTATCGAGTGGAGGTCTTTTAGCGTCAGCTCGCACTCGTCCAGCTGTCCGTCGGTGAATATCTTGTTTACTATCTTTTGCGTCAGCCACTGTATCTTATCGGGCGTGGGGTCGGGTATCGTCTTCGAGGCCGCCTCTATCGCGTCGGCGAGCATCACGAGCCCCGCCTCCTTTGTCTGAGGCTTGGGTCCGGGGTACCTGTACTGCGCCTCGTCGATCTCTACGTCCCCCTCCTCGGACTTGGCCTTCTGATAGAAATACGTGATGAGGGACGTCCCGTGGTGCTCCCTTATGATGTCGATTATCTCTGTCCCGAGCCTCTCTTCTTCGGCGAGCTCGACACCCTCTTTAATGTGGTTGACGAGTATGAGCGCGCTCATCGAAGGTACCAGCCTGTCATGCCTGTTCTCATCCGCTATGTTCTCGATGAAGTACGCGGGCATCTTGAGCTTGCCGATGTCGTGGTAGTAGGCCGCGACTCTGGCAAGGAGCGGGTTCGCGTTGATGGACGTCGCCGCGGCTTCTACCAGAGTGCCTATGACGATGGAGTGGTGGTACGTCCCGGGCGCCCTCATGGCAAGCTCTTTTAATAACGGGTGGTCCATGCGGGAGAGCTCCAGCAGCCGTATGTTCGTCGTGTACTGGAAGGCGGACTCGAGCGCCGGGGCGATGCCGACGGCGAGGATCGAAGTCGCGATGCCGTTCAATAACCCCACTACGATTACGCGGACGGCGTCTCCGGCAACGGGAGCGCCCCTCGATACCATGAGCGCCAATATCACGGCCGCGTTCACCGCCCCGAGTATGAGCCCGGCCTTTATGACTACCGAGCGGTGGGTGCAGTGGCGCACCCCCATGGCGGCGACTACCCCGCCGATGAGGGTATAGGCCGCGGCGTCAAGGGACCCGCCCATGTAGAACCCGGCGAGCACCGAGCTTATCGCCGCGAAGACGAGCGCCATCTCGGAGTTCAAGAGGAGCCTTATGAGCATCGGCCCCACGGCGACCGGGATTATGTACCTGTAGACGTCGGCCGAGCCCGGCGACATCGTCTTCAAGACGAGAGAGACGGCGTCAGAGAGCCTGAGCAGTATCAGTACCCCCATGAGCACCATGGACATCAAGAGCATGTCCTTTGGGGCCGCTGAGAACTTCCTGATGTTCCGCGTGGCGAACCAGACGGCGGCGGAGATGAATATCGCGGTGAACGCGAAGAAACCTATGGCCGGGAGCCACCTGGACTTTTCCTTCAGGGCCGCGCTTATGAGCCCGACTTTGGCGAGGTCCTCTTCGGTTACGACCTGGCCGTCCCTTACGACTATCTCGCCCTTCCTTATGTGGACGTCGCCGGAGTCTATGGCCACAGGCGATTTGATATCCGTTAGGGACACGTCCCCGGGGGTGTACGAATATCCCACGAACGAAAGAGAGGGGAAGAAGAGGATGGTCGAGAAGAAGCTTACGAAGGCGAGGAGGGCGAGGCTCTTGAATAAGGCGTGCATCCCGCCTTCCCGGCCGGAGAAAGAGAACCATTCTGAGAGGCGCGCGTTCATCTGGGTCAAGGTCCTTAGGCCTCCTCCAGGATGGTCCCTTTTTTCCTGGACTCGGCCTTCTCGAACGCCTTGACGACCTTCTGCACGAGCGGGTGTCTCACCACGTCGGCCTCGGAGAAGAGCACGAACTCGATGCCCTCGACCCCTGCGAGTATCTTCTGGACCTCGACGAGCCCCGAGGGCTTGGCGAGCGGGAGATCTATCTGAGTTATGTCGCCCGTTATGACTGCCTTGGAGCCGAAGCCGAGGCGCGTTAGAAACATCTTCATCTGCTCGGTCGTGGTGTTCTGGGCCTCGTCGAGTATCACGAACGAGTCGTTCAGCGTCCTGCCCCTCATGAAGGCGAGCGGCGCGACTTCTATCGCGCCCCTCTCGAGGTACTTCTCGGCCTTCTCGTAATCTATCATGTCGTGGAGCGCATCATACAGGGGGCGAAGATAGGGGTCGACCTTGGCGGCAAGGTCGCCGGGGAGGAACCCGAGCTTCTCTCCGGCCTCGACCGCCGGACGGGTGAGTATTATCCTCTCAACGGCCTTTGAAGTGAGCGCCGCCACAGCCATGGCCATGGCGAGATAGGTCTTCCCCGTCCCGGCCGGGCCTATGCCGAAGACGACGTCGTGCCTCCGTATCGCGTCCACGTACCTCTTTTGCGCGACACTCTTCGGGGCTATTACCTTTTTCCTGTAGGACGTATAGACGGCGTCCATGAAGACGTCCGAGACGCGGACGGATGAGTCGGCGGAGACCATGCGGATGGCGTATTCTATGTCGTGCTGGTAGAGGGGATACCCCTTTTTAAGGAGGCCGTAGAGCTCAAGGAGGAGCCTTTCTGCAAGATCCAACTTGCCGGACTCGCCGGAGATGGTCACGAGGGAGCCCCTGGTGTTGAGCTCCACCCCGAGCTTTTTCTCGATCCTCCTCAAATTCTCGCCGCCCTCTCCGAATAGCCGAAGGGCAACGGCGTTGTCCTCAAGGTTCAGCTGTTTTTTTGTCTTCCCGTTACTGTCCAAATCCGGTTTTACCTTGTTTGCCATGGGATCAGTTCGGAGCTTTCATGCAAACCCTTGAATTTTTAGAAGCAACCCTTATGAATGACGCTCTAAAATATTAACATATTTCAGGGGGTTTTGCAATTTATGGTTTAAGCCCCGGTCTCCCGCTGCGGCCTCCCGAACGCCCCAACATCTAACAGCCCCTCCAAATAAAAAAGCCCCTGAAAAGGGGCTTTGGTTCAAATATCGATCTCGCCTCAGACGGTCGCCATCTTCTCGACAAGGGGGCAACCAGCGCTCGCGGGTTCTTCTTTGGAGGGGGCCTCGGTCAAGACCCAGCTCTCGGGCCACCTGAGTATCTCCTGGACGAGCTTGAAGTTAAGGGCGTGTCCGGACCTGTGGGCCTTCAGTTGCCCTATCACCGTAAACCCGAGGAGAGAGATGTCGCCCATGAGGTCGAGGACCTTGTGCCTTACAAACTCATCGGGGTAGCGAAGCCCCTCTTCGTTCAGTATTTCGTTGTCTCCTATGACGATCGCGTTATCGAGGGAGCCGCCCTTGGCAAGGCCGTTCTTCTTGAGCATCTCGTAGTCGCTCAAAAACCCGAAGGTCCTGGCCCTGCCGACGCCGTCCCTGAAGACGTCCCCTGAGAATAGCCCTGAGAACGACTGCTTGGTGATGAACGGGTGGGCGAAGTCAATGGAATAGTCTACCGTAAACTCGTCGTCCCCGGAAGGGGATATCTCGACGCACTTGTCGCGGTCGGCGACCCTTATCGGCTCTTTTATGACGAGATACTTTTTAGGCGCCGAAAGGTCTTTGAGGCCCGAGGACTCTATCATGGAGATGAACTCGGAGGCCGAGCCGTCCATTATCGGGACCTCGGGGCCGTCGAGCTCGACCCGTGCGTTATCGACTCCCATCCCGTAGAACGCGGCAAGGAGGTGCTCAACGGTTGATACCGTCACGCCCTTCCTCCCGAGCGTCGTCGCGTAGCTCGTGGCCACGACGTTCTCAGCCCTCGCCCTGATGATGGGGGATGAGGGGACGTCGGACCTAACGAATACTATCCCGGTATTTTCGTTCGCCGGCAATATCCTCACCCTTATCTCATGCCCGGTGTGAAGGCCTATGCCCGAGAACTCTATCTTATTTTCAATCGTCTTCTGCATCCTGATGCCGTTCATGTCGGATATATTAAGCAATATATGTGCCATGGTCAGAGTCCAATCAATTCAAAGGGTTAGTAAAATCAATAATCCTCAAATATGTATTATAAATACAACAGACCGGGTATAAATCTCTTTTTTGCAACACACCCCTGTGCAGGCAGGACCTTCGGGACCCTGCTCACCGCCTTGTAAAAAAGTAAAATATCAGGGACAGGATAGCGCTGACTATTATGGAGGTCGCGAGCGGGAAGTAGAATACGAAGTTGTCCCTTTTTATGAAGATGTCGCCCGGGAGCCTGCCGAGGAACGGGACCTTCGGGGCGATTGTGAAGATAATCCCTATTATTACGATTACGGTCCCTATGATAATAAGACTTCTACCCATCCGGACGGCTCCCCCATCAGATTCGATTGTAATTTAAGAAGACCGGACTGTCAATCAGGAGGTGCGCTCCTCCAGATTGAGAGGGGGACGGGCACCGCAAGCGGCGCATCAAAAGCGATATGCCGTAATTTCCACCCCCGCATAAATCCGTGCATTTCACGGAGGCTTCCGGTGCGGATAAAAAAGCGATTGAAATAACAAGGCGACTCGATGTAGTATGAGCGTTTAAATCAGCAGACGTTTGCGAAAGGGGCGGTATCAGTCAACCGGGGCCAAAGCAAAAAAGATTGCGAAACAAAGACAGCCGCCTGACGCCTGTTTACGCGCCTTAAAGACAAAACCTCCACCCCCCTCAAGGCAACCCTGTCATCGATACTCTTGAAAAAAAAATAAGGGACTTTTAATGCGCACTGAAAAAATCGTTTGCAACATCTGCGATACCGACAAATATGAAAAGAGGATGTACAAGATAAACAGCGGCTTTTTGGTAAAATGCTCCAACTGCGGCCTGTTTTACGCCAATCCGCGCAGGATGGACATTATAAAGGAGGTCCTCGAGGACAAGACAAAAAAAGAGAGGACCAGCGGCAAAAAGCTAAACCTGAAGGGACGCCTTTATGAGTTCAATACCGTCCTCGATCGCATACAGGCCGTAAAGCCTCAAGGCGGACGCATCCTCGACGTCGGGTGTTACGACGGAATATTCCTGAACGAGGCGAGGAAACGCAAGTGGGATTGCCACGGCGTGGAGCCCCACATAGGAGGGGCGAGGTACGCGCGAGAAGAGCTCAAGCTTGACGTCCAGCAGTGCGTGCTCGAAAAGTGCTCCTTCAAGGACAAATCCTTCGATGCAGTCACGCTCCTGGCCACATTGGAGCATCACCCCAACCCCTTAAAGACCCTGAAAGAGGCAAAAAGGTTCCTCAAGCCGGACGGATTGCTTGTGATCTCGGTCCCGACCATCCCGTTCTACCTGAATTTAGTGAGGTCCAGATGGAGGATGTTCATCGGCGACCACTACACTTTTTTCACTGACGATTCCATGAAAAGACTCCTGGGCAAGTCGGGTTACAGATTGCTAAGCGCGGGATACGTCACGAAAAGCGTCGACATGGAAACGATCTCAGCGAGGCTCTCGAGCGACTGGCAACCCTACAACATCGGGCCCCTCGGCAGATTTTTCACGAAATTCGTGGAGGTAAGCAGGTTAGGAGGCGTAAGGTTCACCGTCAACCCGTATGACATGAAGATATATCTCGCGCAGATATGAACTGATGCACTCCAGGTCAGGAGCGCCATCCTCGACCGCTTTGGATGCGTTTCGTATCGCAGGCAAGCCGGGTTGCCCTCTGGCCACCGGCATCCGGCTACCTCCCCCACACGATCCCCGCCGCCTTCTCAATCGACCTGCCGCCGAAGTAAAATATGATGACCGTCTGCATGACGTCCTTGTGGACCTCGGAGAGCGGAAAGGCCGGGAAGCCGGCGTAAGGCGCGGCTATGGTCCAGGCGAATATCCCGAGCACGAGGAAACTCCACGCCGGACGGTGCGTGACCGTGAGTATCTTCGTCCACCCCGGCGCGCCGTCGCTC